>JAPPLF010000073.1:66-22731 GCA_028874215.1 Acidobacteriota bacterium | reverse complement strand
CGGGTGCCCCGACGGTGACTGTCCCCAAGTCCGTTCCCAAAGGGACTGTCCCCAATAGGCCGGGCGCCTCGGCCGCGTCCCGCGTGACAGTGACTGTCCCCAATGGAAATTCCAGGCTGTAGATCTCGCGATACTTCCAGTAGTGAAAGGCCTTTCGAAGCCCCAGAAGCTCCAGCAGCCTGATCAGGGCGTCGGGGTCCTCCACGCGGGTCTCGATCTCTTCCCGCAACTTCAGGAAGGCGTGCTCCCGCGACCTTCCCTTGTAGGTCAGCAGGCACGCCTGGCCGAAGGTCCGGACCCGGAGGGCGGAATCGGCCTTTTCCAGTCTTCCATCGGGAAAGTCGAACAGGGTGTTCTCTTCACGGAGGCGGGGTGTGCCGAGACGAGCCCCGATCTCACGCAGCCTGGAGCGCACACGATCAAGGTCCTCCACTTCGAGAGGAACCTTGGCCTCGATCTCCAAGCGGATCTCCTCCGGCATTCGTCGATTCTCTTCTCCCGAGAAGTCAGTAGAGCAGATACCGCCGCCGCACTTCGTCGAAAACCTCGAGTTGGGACTGCCATTCCCGGGCCGCATCCCGGGGCGCCGTTCCGTCTTCCAATTGGAGCCGGAGACGGTCCGTCCCGCAAAGAATGTCGAAGGGGAGCTTCTCCGTCTCGTATTCGTAGGGCGGCGGTTTCCACTCGAATCTTCCGTCGCTCAACTCCCGAAACAGATGCACCAGAACCAGTCCGGTCAGAAAGGGTTGGAACCGGGCTCTGTCGGTGACGTGGATCTGGATTCCCCCCACCCGCTCACCGGCCCATTTGTGAAAGGTGGGAATGAAATAGAGGGGCCGGAAGCGGGCTCCCGGAAGCCGGGCCGATTCCAGTTCCGCGGCCAGTGCCGGAGCCCGGATCCAGGGAGCTCCCGACAACTCGAAGGGTCTCGTGGTCCCCCTCCCCTCCGAGACGTTGGTCCCTTCCAGCAGGCAGAGGCCCGGATAGACCAGGGCCGTCTCCACCGTCGGCATGTTGGGAGAGGGCATGACCCAGGGCAGGCCCGTCTCCTCGAAATACATCTCCCGATTCCAACCCTGCATGGGGACCACCTGGAGCGGGCATCCCAACTCGAACTCCGAGTTCAGGTAGCCGGCGATCTCTCCCACGGTCATCCCGTGCCGGATCGGCAGCGGATGCAACCCCACGAAGGAACGGAAGGCCGGGTCCAGCACGGGACCCTCCAATTGGACGCCGCCGATGGGATTGGGACGGTCCAGGACCACGACCTCCTTTCCGGACTCTCCCGCCGCCTCCAGGACCAGGGCCAGGGTGTGGATGAACGTGTAGTAGCGGGCTCCCACGTCCTGCAGGTCGAACACCAGGATGTCGGTTTCCGACAACATGGACCGGGTGGGCCGCCGGGTCTCTCCATACAGGCTGCGAAAGGGCAGATTCGAGTCCGGATCCCGGTAACCCTCCCACTCCACCATGTTGTCCTGGGTCTCGCCGTAGATTCCGTGCTGCGGGCCCATGACCGAAACCAGGTCGATCCCGGGATGATGCCGGAAGAGGTCGACGATGTTGCGGAGGCGGGAGTCCACCGAGGCGGCGTGGGCGACGACGGTGACCCGCTTGCCGGCCACCAGGTCCAGGCGTTGTTCCAGAAAGTGGTCAAGACCCGTTCGAACCCGCATCAACCTTTGATTGCGGCTTGGAGCGAGTCTGGGAGGGGATAGTATTCCAGCTTCGCTGCCGGCGGAATCAGTCCCATTTCGCGGGCCAGATCGAGAAAGGTTGCCAGGCCGCGACGGCTGCTGCCATCCAGGACGTAGTTGAGATTGAGCAGGTATTTTCGCATCTCCGCAACCTCCAGGCCCAGCCTCCCGGCGTATCGCCGGGAAATGTCCTCCATCGACCGCAGTCCCCGATCCCGGGATTCGTAGAAGAGCCGAAGCCGGTTCCCCAGCGTCACCTCGGGGCGCACCGCCCAGACGGCGAACACGAAGGGAAGACCCGTGAACCGGAACCACTCGGCGGCCAGATCGTAGACGCGGTGAGAACTGCCGGAGACCCGCAAGGCGGCGTTTCCGATGACCAGGGCTCCATCGTAACGCTCCAACATTTTTTCAGGGTCCGGATCCTCCACCACGTACTCGATGGGTCCGCAGCCATGGAACCGTTCCAGAATGATCTTCAGGAGCGCGACGGAAGTGCGACTGGACCGGTCCAGGGCCAGGCGGGAGACTCGGGATATGGGCAGCTTGCTGACGAAAAAGACGCTCTTGACCTCCTGCCGGGAAGCGATGCAGATATCGGGAAGGACTCTCAACCCCGGGATCCGGCAGCACTCGATGACCGGGATCAGCGCCACGTCCGCCTCGCCGGCGGCCAGCCGGCGGGCGCACTCGGAAGGGACGTCGAAGGCGACATCCAGGATCCCGGCGTGGCGGCCCTCCAGGAATCCCCATCCCAGCGGCACCGCGTTGAGGAACTCGATGAACGAAACCCGCAGGGGCAAACGATTTTGGCCTCCAGACAAAATCGACTCCGAAAAACAGATTAGAGGTTAGCAGTCGAGGGTGAAAGCCTGGAGCGGCGGTTTTCCAACCGCCGAATTGCTTAGCAATAGAAAAAGATGGGCGATTAGGAAATCGCCCCTCCGCCCCATGGAATTATTCGCCGCGTCGTTATCAGATAGACATGAATCAGGAATCCCGTCTCTGGCTCGCCCTGTCCCGCGTCCCCGGGATGCCCGCCCGCGTCACCCGGTCCCTGATCAAGGGGGAGCGGCCGTTGTCATCTTTCTTCGGCTTGTCCAGAAAATCCCTCCAAAGCCTCCGGCTGCCTGAGAAATCCATCGGCGCCATCGTCGACGGGTCCGCGCTCCGGACGGCCGACCGGGAAATCCGCCGGTTTCCGCGGCTGGGGCTGCAGTTGGTGACCCTGGACAGCCCCCGCTACCCTCGACTCCTCCGCCAGATTCACGATCCGCCTCCCGTCCTTTACTGTGCCGGGCGGATCGAGACCCTGTCCGGACCCTCGGTGGCGTTGGTGGGATCCCGCCGGCCCACCGTCTACGGAAAGGAGGTCAGCCGCAAGCTGGCCCGGGAACTCTCTGCGCTGGGACTCTGCGTGGTGAGCGGACTGGCCCGCGGCGTCGATTCCCAGGCCCATTGGGGTGCCCTTCAGGAGGAAGGCGGGACCGTCGGGGTCCTGGGTTGCGGCATCGACGTGGTCTACCCCCCGGAAAACGGAGAGTTGTTTCGCCGGGTGCGGAAACAGGGTTGCCTGGTCAGCGAGTTTCCCCGCGGCAGCCCCCCGGCGCGCCACCGCTTTCCGGCCCGCAACCGGATCATCAGCGGACTGGCTCACGGGACCATCGTCACCCAGGCGGCCAAGGGGTCCGGTTCAATCATCACCGCGAACCTCGCCCTGGAACAGGGGCGGGACGTCTGGGCGGTGCCGGGAGCCATCACCCTGTCCCTGAGCTGGGGTCCCAACTGGTTGATCCAACAGGGGGCCAAGGCGGTCCTTTCGGTCCAGGACGTGTTGGAGGAGCTTCCCCCCTCCGTATTGGGCCGGCTCGAGGAAAAGAACGCCCAAGCCTCGCCGGCGCCCCGGCCCACCGCTCGGGAAAAGGCGGTGCTCGACTTGCTGGCCGTCGATTCGACGCTCCATATCGACGCCATCCTGACCCAATTGGGTCTGGACCTTTCCGGGCTCAGCGACATCCTTCTGAGTCTGGAAATCAAGGGCCTGATCCGCCAGAGTCCGGGCCGCCAGTACAGCCGGCGCCTGTCTTGAAGCTAATTTTGTTGCTCTCGGCGGAGGCGCTTGTGCTATAGAAAGGGCGGCTCGGCGGACGCGGTGGCGCCGCGGGACGCAGACTTGACGAAGAGAAGAGACATTCGACCATGACTGATCTGGTGATTGTGGAATCGCCCGCCAAGGCGAGAACGCTGGGGAGATACCTGGACAAGGGAACCAAGGTCGAGGCCTCGGTGGGCCACGTGCGCGACCTGCCCAAGAAGGGTCTGGGAGTGGACGTGGAGGCCGGCTTCGAGCCTGAGTACGTGACCATCGAGGGCAAGGGGTCCGTGCTCCGGAAGCTGCGGGCAGCCGCCAAACGAGCCGACCGGATTCTTCTGGCCACCGATCCGGATCGCGAGGGGGAGGCCATCGCCTACCATATCGCCCAGGAGCTGGGGGCCGGGAAGCGGGAGCAGGCCGGACGCTTCCGGCGCGTGTCCTTCAACGAGATTACGCCCGGCGCCGTGAGGGCGGCCATGGAGCACCCCGGCGAAATCGACACGGACCGGGTCGACGCCCAGCAGGCCCGCCGCGTGCTGGACCGCCTCGTCGGATACAAGCTCTCGCCGCTGCTCTGGAAAAAGATCCGGCCCGGCCTTTCCGCGGGCCGCGTCCAGTCCGTGGCCGTTCGCCTCCTGGTGGAGCGTGAAAGGGCCCGGCGGGCGTTCCACTCGGCAATCTACTGGGACCTCAAGGCGCACTTGGCGGCGCATCGCAAGCCGTTCATCGCCGGTCTGGTGGAAGTGGACGGCCGGCGGACGGCCACGGGCCGCGACTTCGACGAGGCGACGGGCAAATTGAAGGCCGGGCGCAAGGTCCTCCTGGTCGACAAGTCAATGGCGGACAGCCTCAAGAAGCGACTGACCGAAGAGACGTTCCGGGTCCAGTCGGTACAGAAAAAGCAATTCCGGACCAATCCGGCCCCCCCTTTCACCACAGCCACCCTGCAACAGGAGGCCAACCGCAAGCTGAATCTGGGCTCGCGGGAGACCATGCGGCTGGCGCAACGGCTCTACGAACGAGGTTTGATCACCTACATGCGGACCGACTCGGTCAACCTCTCGGGCGATGCCATCTCCCAGATCCGTTCCACCGTCAAGGCGCGCTACGGGTCCGAGTACCTGAGTCCCCAGCCGCGGCGTTACCGGACCCGCTCCAGTTCGGCCCAGGAAGCCCACGAAGCGATTCGTCCGGCCGGGGCCGACATGAATACGGCGGCCGAGCTCCGTCTCTTGGGAAAAGAGCGGTCGCTGTATGAACTCGTGTGGCGGAGGGCCGTGGCGACGCAGATGGCGTCGTCGCTCCAACGCCGGGTGACCGCCATCATCGGAGCGGCCGAGGCCAGATTTCGCGCCCGGGGCAAGACCATCGAGTTCCCGGGATTTCTCCGCGCCTACGTGGAAGGATCCGACGACCCGGAGGCGGTGTTGGAAGACCAGGAGATCCTCCTGCCGGACCTGGTGGAAGGGCAGGAATTGGATCTCAACAAGCTGGAGAGCTTCGAGCGGCGCACCAGGCCGCCCGCCCGCTACACGGAAGCTTCGCTGGTGAAGGCCTTGGAGGAGAAGGGGATCGGCCGTCCCTCCACCTACGCGGCGATCATCTCGACCATCCAGAACCGGGGCTACGCCGAACTCAAGAAGAAGCAGTTGCATCCGACCTTCACTGCCTTTGCCGTGACTCTCCTGATGGAAAACCATTTCCCCGATCTGGTGGACACCGGCTTCACGTCCAGAATGGAGGAGTCCCTGGACCATATCGCCCGCGGCGACATCGACTGGCGGGAGTATCTGAAGGGCTTCTACAAGGGAGAGAACGGATTCGAGGCGCGCCTGGACCAGCAGCAGGACAACATCGACCCGCGCGCCGCTTCCACCGTGGAACTCGCCGGCCTCACGCCGCGCGTCCGGATCGGCCGCTACGGTCCCTATCTGGAAGATGACGGCCGGGAAAAACGGCGGACGGCTCCGCTCCCGGACGGGATGCTCCCCGCCGACCTCACTGCCGAGCAGGCGGACGAGATCCTGCGCCGCCGCGACCAGGGGCCGGTCGAGCTCGGGAAGGATCCGGAGACAGGAGATTCCATCTACCTGCTGGATGGCCGTTTCGGCCATTACGTGCAACGGGGCGATACGCAGCAGAAAAAAAAGCCGCCCCGCCAAGGGCTTCCGCCGGGCACTACTCCCGAGGACGTGACCCTGGATCTGGCCCTGCGCCTGCTGGCGCTGCCCCGTCAGGTGGGGGAGCATCCGGATACGGGAGAGCCGGTCAGAGCCGGTTTGGGCCGCTACGGCCCTTACGTGGTGCACAAGCGGGACTTTCGCAGCCTTGCCCCCGGGGACAACCTGTTCACCATCGGACTGGACCGGGCGCTGGAGTTGCTCTCGACCCCCAAGCGGGGCGCCAGGACCCCCATCCGGGAGATTGGAGAGCACCCGGATGACGGGGCCCCCATCGAATTGTTCAAGGGGCGCTACGGGCCCTACGTCAAGCACGGAAAGGTCAACGCCTCCATCGGGAAGGACGTCGACCCGGCCGACGTGGACCTCCCCGCCGCCCTGGAACTCCTCAAACAGCGTCTGCAACGCGACCAGGCCCGGCGAGGCGGCCGCAGGACCCGCCGCACGTCCGCCAGAGGACGCCGGACCAGCCGTCGCCGGGCATCCCGCCCGCGGCGTTGACCCGCTGGGGAATCAGGGTTGGAGGTGGTCTCTACTTGCCGTAGAGCAGGTAGCAGCTCCGGCAGGCCTGCGGGTAGTCTCCGCTGACGAAGCCGCCGCGAAAACTCCGGAACGAGGGGTCGTTCCAGACCTCCATGAAAGTCTGCTCGCGAATGTCGCCGTAGAAGAGGGAGGAGGGAGGTTCGAGCCGTCCCTCGAAATACCGGCTCACGTGGTGCCCGAAATGGCAACAGGGGGCCATTCTGCCCTCGTAGGAGAAATAGACCGACTCGAGAGGCGTGGCCAGGCAGTGGCGCGGAGTCATCCGGGAAGTCATGGGGAACTCGGAATGGAGCGCGACCTCGATGCCCGACCCCCGAGCCCGCTCCAGGAGCCGGGAGATGCGGCTTTCCAGATCTTCCAGAGAGCCGGAGCCGGCGGAACCCGGTTCCAGGCGATACTTCAGGAAGCTCTGTTCCCAGTCCCAGGAATTGGAGACCACGTTCAACTGCTTCAAATGGAGCACGCGGGCCCCGCACGACTCCATCCAGGGCAGCACCAGGTCCAGTTCGCGGGCATTCTGCTCCTGAACGGTGAAGGCGATCCCCAGCAGCAGGGAACTGCCCGTCTCCCTCACCAGCCGGGCGAACTCCGTCACCTTTTTCGTGACCGTCTCGAAGGAGGCCCCCAGGCGGATGCTGTCGTAGGTCGCTTCCGTCATGCCGTCCACCGAGATGGTGAGCCGGTCCATCCCCGCCTCGATCAGGGCCGACGAATTCCGCCGGTTCAGGATGGTCCCGTTGGTGGTCATGCTGGTGACGCATCCCTGCTCCTTGGCCATGCGCACCATCCGGTAGATCTCCCGGTGCAGCATGGGTTCTCCCCAGCCGGTGAAATCCACCGTATGGGCGTAGACCATGTCCCGGCGAATTCTGAGATAGGTGTCCATGGACATGTCCAGATGGGGATCCTCACTGGAGAATCGGGGACACATCTCGCATTCCAGGTTGCAGCGGAAGGTCGGCTCCAGGTTGAAGGAGACGAATCGGCTGGATGGGTTGGGACCGTTCATGACTCGGCGCCCCCTGACCGATGGGGAGCGAATTCCGTCCTAAAATAACAGAGAGACGGTGTTGGACGTCTTGCCCTTGCCGTTCTGGTTGAATCCCCGAACCCGGTACGAGAAGGCTCCGGTGACGTACTTGCCGATCTCGTCCCTGTACCGGGACGAGTTGGCGCCCACGATCCCGACGACCCGAAACTCGGACCCGCCGTCGGAGCGGAGAATTTCGAACCCCAATTCATTGTCGGAACGGTCTTTCCAGGTCAGCTCGGTGGTGGCAATGGCGCCCTTGAAGCGCTTGACGCCCTTGAGATCGGTCGGCGCTTCGGGGGGCTCGCCCGGCGCTGCCAGGGCCGCACCCGGAGCGATCCAGAACAGAAGCCACGAGACCAATACCGCTCTACGCCTCATCGTTACGTCTCCCTTGTTCTCAGGTGTGATTCCAGTCTACTACGGAAGAGAAGTCTTGGCTTTACAGGCAGGCTTCCGCTCGGCTATTTTGCACTGAGCCGATCGGAATTGATCGATGCAGACCCCTCCCGTCTACTACCCCGTATTCCTGGATCTTCGAGGCCGTTCCTGCCTGGTGATCGGAGACGGGGAGTTGGCCGAAGAGAAGGCGAGGAGCCTGGAGGAAGCTGGAGCCCGGGTTCTGCGTTCCCGCACCTTCGATCCGGAGGTCAGCGACGTTTTCCTGATCGTGGCCGCCACCTCCGATACCGGTCTCGGCCGCCGGATCAAGGAGTTCGCCGACCGGAAGGGGATCCTGGTCAACGTGGTCGACCAGACACCCAACTGCGGATTCATCGTCCCGGCCATCGCCCGGCGCGGAGATCTGGTTCTGGCCATTTCGACATCCGGCAGGAGCCCGGCCCTGGCGCGCAAGATCCGGAAACAGCTCGAGGCGCAGTTCGGACCCGAGTACGCTGATCTGGTCCAGGCGCTGGGAGAGGTTCGGCCGCTGGTCAAGAAGCGCCTGAATTCCTTTCGGGAGCGGAGTGAGTACTATAATCGGATGGTGAGAGATCCGGACCTTCTGGAAATCGCCCGGCGCCGCGGTGTGGCGGCGGTCCGGTCCCGGCTCGAGGAAAACTTGCAATGAAGATTCTCCGGCCGCGAACCGGACGCGTCGTCCTGGTGGGCGCCGGTCCCGGCGATCCGGAACTGCTGACGGTCAAGGCGGTTCGTTGCCTGAGCCGGGCCGACGTGGTCATCTACGACCGGCTCGTCGATTCCAAGGTCCTGGAACTGATTCCCGAATCCGCCGAGGCCATTCCGGTGGGAAAGAAGGGGGGGCACTACGGCTTTCCCCAGGAGAAGATCCATGAGCTGATGGTGTCCCGGGCACGCGCCGGCAAGGAGGTGGTCCGCCTCCAGGGAGGAGACCCTCTCATCTTCGGCCGAGGCGGGGAAGAGATGGACTACCTGTCGGCTCACGGCGTCCCCTTCGAGATCGTCCCCGGGGTCAGCGCCGCTTTCGGAGTCCCCACGGCCGCCGGGATTCCCCTGACTCACCGGGAGCTCTCCTCCTCCGTTCTGGTCCTGAGCGGTCATCGCGCTTCGGGGTCGGACCTGGAACGGTCCTGGACCCTCGCCGCCCGGGCCGACACTGTCGTTTTCCTCATGCCCCTGGGCAACCTCAAACAGATCATCTCCCAGTTGGTGCTTCATGGACGGCCGCTGGACACGCCGGCCGCCGTCATCGGATCGGGCACCCTGGAGCGGCAGCAGGAGGCCAACGGGACCCTGAGAAACATCGTCAGGCGGACCCGGAACGCGGACATTCGCTCGCCCGCTCTTCTGGTGGTCGGAGAGGTGGTTCGTTTCCAGGCCTTGAAGCGAAGTTCGGCGGAGAGCCCGCCCCGGGTCGAGACCGAACTGGCGGCCACCGGCAAGAAGCCTTGACGCAGATGCCGGCCGCCCGGCTACTGGACCCGGTCCGTCACCGGGTCCATGTCCTCCATGATGATCGATTCCCGGGCGGCGAAATCCTGCAACTGGGCCCTGAGCTTCTCGTTGAGCAGAACCATGGATCGGATGCTCTGGTAGTTCAACGGCTCCTTCTTCCCGTCATCGTTCACGACGAACGGGGGATTCGCCTGCACCAGAAAGGCGATGAGCTGAATCAGGAAGTTGCACTCTCCGGCCGACAGGCGCCAACTGTAGTCGCGATTCAGAAACTCTTGAATCCGGCGTTGCTGTTCGATCTTGGTCTGGTCCATAGGGGGCTCTTTCCGCCGCTTCTACCGCTCTCGGTAGGACTCGGCGTAGATGCGTCTCAAGGGGGCGAGACAGTAAGTTTCCAGCAGGTCCTTCAGGAGTTCTTCACGGCCCATGAGCCGATCCTCATGGCGTGAATTGAGGACGAATGTCAGGCGAATGATGTCGGCCTTGTCCTTGCGGATGTCCAGCGATACCGAGTGGGACATTCTGGGATCGAAGTGGAGCAGATCGCTGAAGCTGAAGTGATCGAACTCGGGGTCGGTCCACGGCTTCTCATGGCGGCATTCCCAGTAGTAGTCCCGGAGCCGTCCGGTAAATTGATCATAGTCGAACCCGGCGGACTTGTTGTTGACGCTGGCCTCCACGCAGAGCCGCGTATCCTTCCTCAGCGCACCCAGGCCGTAGGTGACTTCCAGTTCCCGCCTGCGGGAGAACTTGATGCGATGGTTGCCGCGGCGGTGGAAGCGCTTGACTTCGGGCTCGACTCCCACTTCCCGGCTGTCCTCCTGGGTGACGTAGCTTCCCATGGCCCGCTCGTACCATTCGTCCACGATCCCGCGCGCGATCCGGTCGAGCAGACGAAGCTGAAGATCCCTGGAACTCATGGCAGGCGGTATTCTCACAAAATTGTCGGCCAATTGTAAATTGTTGTAAATTGGAGCGGATGCGTCCTATCCGTGCCCTTCTCTGGATCGGCCTCTGGATGCTGTGCGCCTTTCAGCAGACCCCGATTCGAGTCGAGGTCGAAGCCGTCAACGTCCTGGTCACCGTGACTGATCGGAAGAACCGGTTCGTCACCAATCTCCAGAAGGACCGGTTCCACATTTATGAAGACGGCCGGCGCCAGTTCATCACCAACTTCAGGCATGAGACCTCCCTGCCGTTGAGAATCGGCCTGCTCGTCGACACCAGTTCCAGCGTCCGCTTGAAGTTGGAGTTCGAGAAGCGGGCCGCGACCCGGTTCGTCCATTCCATCCTGCGTCCTCAGGACCAGGTTCTCCTGGTGGAGTTCGACTCGGGCGTCTCTCTGCTGCACGACTTCACCTCGAACCCCAGGTCCATCGCCAAGGCCATCCGGGGGCTGAAGGCGGGAGGAGGAACGGCCCTGATGGACGCCTTGTTGAGCGTCTCCGCCGAGAAGATGACGGACTACGAAACGCGGCAGGCCATCGTGATCCTCTCCGACGGCGTCGATCGCGACAGTGAGAATACGCTGGAGGACGTCATGCGGGGTATCCATCGCTCCGGCGTCACCGTCTACAGCATCGGCACCAGCCGTTTCGGGGCGGATCAGCAGAAAAAGGGTGAAAAGGTCCTCCGGTTGCTTTCCCGCGAAACGGGCGGACGAGCCTTCTTTCCCTACACGGCCGACGGACTGCAGCAGACCTTCGACCTCATCGACGAAGAGCTCAGATCCCAGTACAGCCTGACCTACGTCCCCAGAAACCGGGCTCGAGACGGCAAGTTCAGGGAGATCGAGGTCAAGCTGATGCGGAACAAGGGTCTGAACATCAGGCACCGCAACGGCTACTACGCCCCCGCCACGTAGGAGGAGCGGCGGCTTTCTTGCCGCCGAGGAACGGCGACATTCCTGTCGCCAGGCCACTACGAAATCGCCGTTCCAAACCGCCGGAACTCCAGCCTGATCTGTTTCTTCAGGAGTTCGACGGCTTCGTCCCGGTCGGTGCCCAAGGCGGAGAATGGGCGTATCCGCACGTACGGACCCAAATCCGCGACCCGGGCCGACGCCAGAACCAGCGGGCCCAGTTCCTGGGTCGAGACGGCGAAACGCATTCCCTTGTGCTCCCATTCCATGGTGGACACGTCAGGCTCCGAGGCGGTTGCCGGCACACAGTCTCCGGACCCGGTCCGGAACCCGCATCTTGGACTCGGCAACGTAGTCCCACGACACGCAAACGGTTTTCCCCCGGGCGACCTTCCGCCCGGTTTCGCGTTCGGTCATTTCGTATTGGAAGTCGAAGCTGGTATTGCCGACCCGGGGAATCCAGACCTGGACCAGAAGAATCTCTCCCCAGTGAGCCGGCGAGAAAAACCGGCAGGAGGCTTCCACCGCGATCATCTGCAGGTCGTGGATCCGCCGGGCGTCCAGAAAGTGGCGGAAAAAGGCCACGCGAGCCGCTTCCATGAAGGTGAAATAGCGAACGTTGTTGACGTGCCCCATGGCGTCCAGGTCGTGAAACTCCACTTCCATGGGGATCACCAGAGCCTTGCTGCCGCCGATGGAGGTTTCGGTCGGGGCGGACGCGGAGCCGGCTCTGACCGCGTGAGTCATCACTGTCATTTTAGCGGGAATTCCGCTCAGGAGGCGCCCACGCCGGCGGCCGCGGGCTCCGGGTCCGCCGCCACTTCCAGCACCAGGGCCAGGCGGTTGATCATGTTGAAGAACCCGATCAGGGTGATCATCTCCACCACCTGGTCCGAGGTGTAGTGGTTGTCCAACTGCATCCAGAACTCCTCCTGGACGTCGTCCGGACTCAGGCTGGTCAGTTCAGCCAGACGGATGGCTTCTTTTTCGTAGTAAACGAACAGGTCGCTTTCGGCCGCCTGGTCGATGGCGTCCAACTGCTCGCCGGTCCAACCCGCCTCCCGAGCCCGTTTCAGGGCGGGACCCGCCGTATAGGCGCATCTGTTCACCTGGCAGGTCCTGAGGATGACCAGCGAACGGATCTTCTCACTCAGGCCGGTCTCACCCATGACGGTGCCGTACAGGGCCGCCACCGACTCCACGAAGTTGTCGCTGTGGGCCCAAGTCTTGATGAAGTTGGGCACGAAACCCAGTTCACTCTCCAGCGCCGAGTAGAGATTCCGAACCTTGTCATTTGCCGCATCCGGCTGCACCGGCAAATACCTGGGCATTTTGCCTGACTCCTTTCTGACTGATTCTTACGATCCGACTTAATTGTACGCCTGTTGAGCTTTTTCGGTGTTCGTCCGGAGTTGGGCGAACTGGCGGTCGGCCAGATAGCTGGACCGGACCAGGGGGCCGCTCTCCACGTGGTCGAACCCCAGGCGCATTCCCGTCTCCCCCCAATGGCGGAACTCGTCCGGGTGGTAGTATCGATCCACCGGAAGGTGCCAGGTCGTGGGTCTCAGATACTGCCCCAGCGTCAGGATGCTGACCCGCCGCTCCACCAGGTCCTCCATGACCTGCAAAACCTCGGCCTCCCGCTCTCCCAAGCCCAGCATCATGCCGGTCTTGGTCACCGTGTCCGGCGAGATCCGCCGGGAGTTGCTCAAGAGATCCAGGGATCGTTGGTAGTCGCCGCCGCCCCGGGCGACAGGAAACAGCCGGGGCACCGTCTCGATGTTGTGGTTCAGGATGTCGGGACCCGCGTCCAGCACCGTCCTCAGCGCCGCGTCATCGCCCTGGAAATCGGGGATCAGAACCTCGACCACACATCGGCGGTGCAGCTCTCGAATGGCCTGGATCGTCTCGGCGAAGATGGATGCGCCGCCGTCCGCCAGGTCGTCCCGGTCCACGGAGGTGACCACGACATGCTTCAGTCCCATCTGCCGCACTGCCTCGGCCACCCGCCGGGGCTCCTCCCGGTCCAGCACCGGGGGACGGCCCTTGCTGACGGCGCAGTAGCGGCAACCTCGAGTGCAGACCCGCCCCAGGATCATGAACGTGGCCACGCCATGGGCCCAGCATTCACCCAGATTGGGGCACATGGCCTCCTGGCAGACGGTGTTGAGACCCAGGCCTCCCAGAAGCCCTTTCAGTTCGTGGACGCCTTCGCCGAACGGAGCGCGGACCTTGATCCAGGGTGGATGGCGCCGCCGCTTTCCCTTTCCCGCCGCCATGGCGCATAACCTTAACAGTCCGTGGTGAAAGTCGCCAAGACAATGCGCGTGTCGTGGGCGGAGGTTTTTCCCTTTTCTCTTTTCTCCCTTCTCAACGTATACTGTGGCGGTTTGGCGGACGGGATCGGAAACCGGATCGAGTGACTCATGACTGGCACGGAGGGCTACCTCGGCTTTCTTCTGCTCCTCGTTTTTGCCGGCGCCACGGCCGGTGGGATGGTTCTCATCACCCAGTGGTTGGGACCGAAGGGCGGAGGCTCGGTCCACGAGATGCCGTTCGAGTGCGGCAATGAACCTGCCGAAATTCGCCGCGGCCGGATTTCCGTGAAATTCTTCCTGGCGGCGCTGCTTTTCGTCCTCTTCGACGTGGAGCTGATTTTTCTGTTCCCGTGGGCCCTCGTCTACCGGGAGCTCGGTTGGTTCGGGTTCTTCGAGATGCTGATTTTTCTGCTGGTCGTCCTGTCCGGGCTCTATTACTCGGTCAAGAGAGGAGCGCTGGATTGGAAGTAGACTTCAAGGGCACCCCCGAGCTGGGTTTCTTCACCAGCCGCCTCGACGACGTCGTGGGGTGGGCGAGGCAGTACTCGATTTTTCAATACCCCTTCGTGACCGCCTGTTGCGGCATGGAGTACATGGCCACCGCCTGCGCCCACTATGACGTGGACCGCTTCGGCGCCGGACTCCCCCGTTTTTCCCCGCGCCAGGCCGATGTCCTCTTCGTCGTCGGGACCATCAGCCAGAAGATCGCTCCGGTGCTGGTCAACGTCTACCAGCAGATGTGCGCCCCCAAGTGGGTCGTGGCCTTCGGGGTCTGCACTTGCACGGGTGGTTTCTACGACAACTACGCTACGGTTCGCGGAATCGATCACGTGATTCCGGTGGACGTCTACATCCCCGGATGTCCTCCCCGGCCGGAGACCGTGCTGCAGGGGTTGATGATGCTGCAGGAGAAGATCCGGAAGCAGAGACAGGAGGTCTAAGGGAGGGAAGAGAAAGCCGGGGCGCCCCGCAGGCGCGCCCCCGTTTCGCGGTTTTTCCGGGCTGATCATTTGCGGCGTATCCGCACGCCACGGGCGCCTCGATCCCATTTAGCCGAAGGACGTTCGTCATTCCGATGCAGAGCACATCCCTGACCCGCCTCCAGGAAAGCTTTCCGGACGAGATCGTGGGGACCCACTCCAGGCTGGGAGAGGATACGGCGATTCTGAAACCGGAGGCGCTGCTTCGGGCCGCGCGTTTCCTGAAGGAGGAACCCGGGCTCCGGTTCGACTTCCTGATGGACCTCACGGCCGTCGACTTCTGGAAGCGGAAGCCCCGCTTCGAGTTGGTCTACCACCTCTATTCCCGGTCGACAAACGCCCGGCTGCGGTTGAAGGCGCCGCTGGGCGGCGCTTCCCCCGAGGCTCCCTCTTTGGCGGCCGTCTGGCCGGCCGCCGACTGGTACGAGAGGGAGGTGTTCGACATGTTCGGGATCCGGTTCCGGGGACACCCGGACTTGCGCCGCATCCTGATGTACAAGGAATTCCGGGGGCATCCCCTGCGAAAAGACTATCCCATCGACAAGCGGCAGCCCCTGGTGGGCCCCCAGGATTGACAGCCCGTGGTAAAAGTCGTCACGGCATTCGACCGTCCCTGCACAGGCGCGGACCGTGTTGCGCCTCGGTCGCATAGGGTCGAATATGCTCCCTCGCCGCGCCTTGTCCGGCGGGCGCAGGAACGGTTTCGGTGCTCGCGGGACTTTCACCACGGACTGTTGAGACCGGCGCCATGACTGAGACCTCCCGGACCATGCTGCTGAACGCGGGACCGGCCCATCCGGCCATGCACGGCGTCATCCGCATCCAATTGGGCCTGGACGGAGAAGTGGTCCGCCAGGCCGACGTGGAGATCGGGTTCCTCCACCGGGGTTTCGAAAAGCATTGCGAGGCGTCCAGCTACACCCAGTGTTTTCCCTACACCGACCGGCTCAACTACGTCTCCCCGCTCATCAACAACTTCGCGTTCGCCGCGGGCGTCGAGAAGCTGATGGGCCTGGAGGTCCCGGAGCGCTGCCAGTACATCCGGGTGCTCATGAGCGAGATCTCCCGGATCTGCGACCACCTGACCTGTATCGGAGCCTCGGCCATGGAGTTGGGGGCGTTCTCCGTGTTCCTGTACATGATCAAGGCGCGGGAGTGGCTGTGGGAACTGGTGGAGGAGGTCACGGGCGCCCGGCTCACCGTCTCCTACGGGCGGATCGGCGGAGTCAAGGCGGACCTCACCGCCGATTTCGCCGAGCGCTGCCGGGAGGTGACGGCAAAGGTGTCCGAGGTTCTGGGCGAGGTGGATGAGCTCCTCACCCGCAATCGCATCTTCTACGACCGGATGCGGGGAGTGGGCGTCATCTCCGCCGAGTCCGCCGCCGGATACGGCATCACGGGACCCTTTCTGAGGTCCACCGGCATCGACTACGACGTTCGCAAGGCTTCTCCCTACTTTGTCTACGACCGCATGGATTTCGATGTGCCGGTGGGCGGGCAAGGCGATAACATGGACCGCTACCTGGTTCGGATGGAGGAGATGCGGCAGTCGTTGCGGATCGTCGAGCAATGCCTGGAACAGATGCCCGAGGGTCCGACCAACGTGGATCCGGACGGAAAACTGATCTCCCCCGACCTGATGGCGGATCTGGGGAAGTTCGGCAAGACCCAGGGCCTGTTGAGCAACGAGGTTCTGATCGAGCCGACCCTCCAGGGATCGGAGAAGCGCTTCCACGACCGGGTCTACTCCGCCGACAAGGCGAGCCGGCTCCCGGCCAAGGAGCAGGTCTACTCCAATATCGAGGCCCTGATGAATCACTTCAAGATCGTGATGATGGGCCACGGGATACGCCCTCCCCGCGGAGAAGTCTATTTCCCGGTGGAGGGCGCCAACGGCGAGTTGGGATTCTATATCGTCAGCGACGGGAGCGACCGGCCCTGGCGTGTCCGGTGCCACCCGCCCTGCTTCCCCATCATGGCCGCCCTCTCCAGCATCCTGGAAGGGGACCAGATAGCGGACATCATTCCCACCTTCGGATCGGTCAACATGATCGCGGGAGAACTGGACCGTTGAGCTTCGAGTTCACCCGCGAGCGGCGGGAGCGCCTGGATTCCCTCCTCGAGATCTACCCGACTCGGCGAGCCGCCCTGCTCCCCGCTCTCCACCTGGTGCAGGAACAGTTGGGATACATCTCCCCCGAGGGGGAGGAGCACGTGGCCCGGATTCTGGATTTGCCGGTCATCGACGTCCACGAGGTCCTGACTTTCTACACCCTTTACCGGACCCGTCCCATGGGACGCCGGCACATTCGCGTCTGCACCAGCATCTCCTGCTGGGTCCGGGGCTGCCGCGGCGTCCAGAGACACCTGGAGGAGAAACTGGGCGTCGCCAGCGGAGGAACCACCGCCGACGGCGAGTTCAGTTGGGAGGCGGTCCAGCAGTGCATGGGGGCCTGCGAACTGGCTCCCATGATGCAGGTGGGGGACGACTACCATGGCCCTCTGGATGGGGCTGAAGTGGATCGGATCCTCGATAGAGAGCGAGAGCAAGGTCGGAAAGGGGGATTGGAAATCGCCCCCCCGGTGGACCGGATCCCGGACGGCGAGACCTCGCGGGGAGAGGCGTGATGGGCCGCCTCCGACTCATCTCACGCGACTTCGGCAATCCCCAGGCTCGAAAGCTCGAGTACTACCGCGCGCACGGCGGCTACGAGGCGGCGCTCAAGGCCCTGGACCAGATGGCCCCGAAACGGATCACCGAGGAGGTGATCAAGTCGAATCTCCGCGGCCTGGGAGGCGCCGGCTTCCCGGTGGGACGGAAGTGGAGTTTCGTTCCTTCCGGCACGGGCAAACCCATCTACCTGGTGGTCAACGCCGACGAGGGGGAGCCGGGGACCTTCAAGGACCGCTACATCATGGAGTGGGACCCCCACCGGCTCCTGGAAGGGATGATCATCTGCGCCCGCGCGGTGGGAATCCATACCGCCTACATCTACATCCGCGGCGAGTACGTCCATCCCGAACGGATCCTCCGGGAGGCCATCGAAGAGGCCTATCGGGCCGGTATTCTCGGGAATCGGGTTCTGGGCCGTGATTTCTCGCTCGACGTCCACATGCACGTGGGAGCGGGGGCCTACATCTGCGGCGAGGAGACCGGCCTCCTGGAGTCGCTGGAGGGCAAGAAGGGATGGCCCCGGCTCAAACCGCCCTTCCCGGCGGTGGTGGGCGCCTTCGGGTGCCCCACGGTCATCAACAACGTGGAGTCCCTGACCTATCTTCCCCACATCGTGACTCACGGCGGGGAGTGGTTTGCGAGCCTGGGATCGGAGCGCAACGGAGGCCTGCGCCTGTTTTCCCTCTCCGGCGACGTCAAGCGGCCCGGGGTCTACGAGCTCCCCATGGGGACCCCTCTGAGAGAGCTGATCTACGACTGCGGCGGGGGGATGGCCGACGGCAAGAAATTGAAGGCGGTGATCCCCGGAGGAAGCTCGGCCGCCGTCCTCACCGCCGACGAGATCGACGTTCCCCTGGATTTCGACCACCTGGCCGGGATCGGTTCCATGCTGGGTTCCGCCGGGATCGTGGTCATGGCCGAGGATGTCTGCATGGTGAAGGCCATGAGCGTGATCAGCCACTTCTACGCTCACGAGTCGTGCGGCCAGTGCACTCCCTGCCGGGAGGGCACCGGTTGGGTGGCCCGGACGTTGGACGCCATCCTCTCGGGCCGGGCGCGGCGGCGTTCGGTGGAGGACCTGCTGCAGATCGCGGACGACATGTCGGGAACCTCCATCTGCGCCCTCTGTGACGGCGCCGCCATGCCCTTGAGAAGTTTTCTGGTCAAGTTCAGAGACGAGTTCGACCAATACCTGAAGCACGGAAGCGGCAAACAGGAGCGGCCGGTCCCGGCCGGAGCCACAAACGTGACGGCGCTCCGGCAGAGCGCCGGCTGATAGGGTGAACCTCATGGTCACGGTCAATATCGACGGACAGGACATCCAGGTCGAACCGGGCACCAACGTCCTGGAGGCGGCGGAGCGGTTGGGGGTGATAGTCCCCCGCTACTGCTACCACCCGGGGCTCAGCGTCGCCGGCAGTTGCCGCATGTGCGCCGTCGAGATCGAGGGCATGCCCAAGCTTCAGATCTCCTGCCACACGCAGGTCCGGGCCGGCATGAAGGTCTCCACCGATTCGGCGCCGGTCGTCCGGATGCGCCAGGCCATGCTGGAGTTCCTGCTGGTCAACCACCCGCTCGACTGTCCCGTGTGCGACCAGTCGGGAGAGTGCGACCTCCAGAACTTCTACATGGAGCATGGCCTGCACGAGAGCCGGGTCTTCGAGGACAAGATCAAGCGGAAGAAGGCGTTTCCCATCGGCCCTCACGTCATGCTGGACCAGGAGCGGTGCATCCTCTGCACCCGTTGCGTCCGCTTCTGCGAGGAGGTCTCGGAGAGCCACGAGCTGGGGGTCCTGGACCGGGGCGACCGGTCGGTCATCGACCTGTTTCCCGGCCGGGAGCTGGACAACAACTACTCGGGCAACGTCATCGACATCTGTCCGGTGGGGGCGTTGACCGAGCGGGAGTTCCGTTTCCAGTGCCGGGTCTGGTACCTGTCGCAGGAAGCGTCCGTCTGCAACGGGTGCTCCCGGGGCTGCAACATCGCGGTCCACTTCAATGCTCAGCGCAGCTACAAGGCCGACGGCCGGAGGGTCCAGCGGCTCAAGCCCAGGTTCAACCCGCTGGTGAACCGTTGGTGGATGTGCGACCAGGGCCGCTTCGGCTACGGATTCGTCGACCGGGACCGCATCGAGAACCCCTGCCTGCGCGTTGGAGGGGAACTCCAGCCTCGCGCCTGGGACGAGGTTCTGGAGGAGGTGGCCACCGCTTTGCGGGCCGCCGTCGAGAAGTTCGGTGGGGAGGGACTGGGCGTCATCGCTTCTCCCCAGCAATCCAACGAGGAGCTCTACCTGGTCCGGAAGTTGTTCCGGGAGTTGCTGGGCGTCGCCCGAATCCCGTTCCGGAATCCGTGGGAGGAAGAGTCGGCGGCGGACGGAATCCTGCTGCTGGAAGACCGGAACCCCAACGGCCGCGGGGCCGCCGATCTGGGACTGCGGGGAGATGCGGAGCGGACCCTGGAGGACGCGGCGGCGGGTGCGGTGAAAATCCTCTACGTCTTCGGGCATGACTTCGATTCGGACCCGGCCCGGGAGTTGATCCGCCGGGCTGAATACGTGGTGTTTCAGGGGGCCAATTGGAACTCCACCGCCCGAATGGCCCACGCCGTCCTGCCCGGCGCCACCCACATGGAGAAGGAAGGGACGTTTACCAATTTCGAGGGACGGGTTCAGCACTTTGCCGAGGCGCTGCCGCCGCTGGGAGAGTCCAGGCCGGACCTGGAGATCCTGTGCGACCTGGCCCAGCGGTTGGGCCATGCCCTGTTCTATCCGGAACCGGAGGATCTCTTCTCCGAGTGGCGGGGCAAGAGCTACCGGGACCTGGGAGAGTTCGGGGAGGTCCTCGGCCCGGGCGGCGCCGGCTGACGGGGGTCCCGCACGCGAACAAGATGAGCACCCTGATCGTTCTGGCCAAGGTCTTCTTCCTTTTCAACGTGGTCATGGGCTTCGTCTATCTGCTCACCTGGCTGGAGCGGAAGCAGAGCGCCGTGATGCAGGATCGAATCGGCGCCAACCGGGCTGCCATTTTCGGGCTGCGCGCGCTGGGACTCTTTCACCCCATCGCCGACGCCCTCAAGATGCTGACCAAGGAAGATTTCATTCCCAAACAGGGGAACCGCCTGGTCCATACGCTGGCTCCCATCATCGCCCTTTTTTTCGCCCTGGTGAGCTTCGCCGTCATTCCGTTCGGCGGCGTCTACGAATTGGGGGGGCACACGGTGTCGCTCCAGATTCTGGATCTGAACGTGGGACTGCTCTTCGTGTTGGCCACCATGAGCATGGGGATCTACGGCTTCGTTCTCGCCGGCTGGTCTTCCGCCAACAATTTCGCCCTGCTGGGAGGCCTGAGGGCCTCCAGCCAGATGATCGCCTACGAGATCACCCTGGGCGCCACCCTCATCGGCCTGCTCATGGTCTTCGGGACGCTCCATCTCCAGGAAATGGTGCTTCAGCAGGGTGAGCTGTTGCTCGGCTGGCTCCCCCGCTGGGGAATCGTCCTGCAGCCGCTGGGCTTCATCCTGTTCACCACCGCCGCGCTGGCCGAGACCAAGCGCGTCCCCTTCGACATTCCGGAGGGGGAATCGGAGATCATCGGCTACTTCGTCGAATACAGCGGGATGAAGTTCGGCATGTTCTTCACCGCCGATTTCGTGGAGACGGTGCTGGCGGCTTCGCTGGTCACCACCCTGTTTATGGGGGGCTGGCAGGTGCCGTACCTCGCGGCGGGCGGATTCGAGTTTCCGTGGGGCGCCGCCTGGCCGCTGTCCCAGGCCGTGGTGCTGCTGCTCCAGGTCGGGGCGTTTCTTTTCAAGGTCTCGGTCTTCTGCTTCATCTTCATGCTCATCCGCTGGACCCTCCCCCGCTTCCGGTGGGACCAGCTCCTGAGACTGGGCTGGACCATGGTGCTGCCCCTCTCCATCCTCAACATCCTGGTGACGGGAGTGGTCCTCCTGTGGCAGGACGCGAGCTTGTGACGAAGCGCCGGTCTTGCAGACGGAGAGGCAGTCGGCGTAGTCTCACGGCGTGGGGACCGCCAGGGAAATGAACGGGAACTGATCATGGCCATCAAGAAGGTCGAGGCCACGCTGAGTTTCTGGGAGTCCACCTATCTTCCGGAGATCCTCAAGGGACTCCGGCTCACCGCGCGCCATTTCTTCCGCAACCTCCTGGTCCACATGGCCCACCGGGTGGGTTTGGCGCGGCATCTCCGCGGCGCCGAGACCTATCAGTATCCGGAAGAGCGGCGGCCGCTGGCGTCCCGGCTGCGGACCCTGCATCGGCTGACCCGGAGGGACGATGGATCGCCCCGGTGCGTGGCCTGCATGATGTGCGAGACGGCCTGCCCCGCCCGCTGCATCTACATCGTGGCCGGCGAGCACCCCAATCCCCAGATCGAAAAGTACCCGGTGCGTTTCGACATCGACCTGGGCCTGTGCGTCTTCTGCGGTTATTGCGTGGAGGCGTGTCCCGAGGACGCCATCCGGATGGACACGGGAATTCTGGAGTTCTCCTCCTACTCGCGGGAAGGGATGATCTACGACATGGAGAAGCTCCTGGAGCATTCACCCGCGCCGCAAAAGGATTGATTCCTGCCGCCTTTCAGCCGAACACTCGCTGGAAGGAGCGCCAGTAGACCTCCTTGACCTCCTCCATGGCCGGCGCGGCTCCCGCCTCGGCCGCCAGGGAAGTCACCGGGCAGCCCGCCATGCCGCAGGGGTTGATCAACTGGAAGTACCTCATGTCGGGGTTCAGGTTCAGGGCGAAACCGTGCATCGTCACCCAGCGGCGCACGCCCACGCCGATGGACCCCAACTTGCCGCGCCGGGTCCAGATGCCGGTCAGGCCCTCCCGGCGGAACGCCTGAACCCCGAAATGGGCGGCCGTGTCCAGCAGGCTCTGCTCCAGGGTCCGCAGGAACAACCCCACGTCGCGTCCCCGTCCCCGCAGGTCCAGATGCGGGTACCCCACCAGTTGCCCCGGCCCGTGATAAGTCACGTCGCCGCCGCGATTGATTCGAACCAGATCGATGGCATGCCCGTCGGGATCCAAGGAAGCCAACAGGTTCCGGGCGTTCCCCCCGCTCCCCACCGTAAACACATGGGGATGCACGACCAGGTGGAGCGTCTCCTCCTGGCGGCCCGCCGCAACCCGGCGGACCGACTCGTCCTGAAGCGCATAGGCCTCCGCAAACGGCAGCACCCCCAGGTCATGCAGAATCACGTGAGAATCTTAGCATCGGGGAACGGCGAAGGAGCGGCGACATGGAGCGGCGACATGGAGCGGCGACATCCCTGTCGCCGAAGGGGGGGTTAGGGGGGACGCAGTCGGCCCGGGGCAGGTCGTCTGCCGCCGCCCCAACCGGCGGCCCGCCAATGTTTGTTTAATTGTCGGGTGCGGGGTTTAGCGGCGG
>JAPPLF010000072.1 GCA_028874215.1 Acidobacteriota bacterium | reverse complement strand
GCGGCCAGTACTTGCTGACGACGAAACGTCGTCTCCCCCGGCGATCCTTCACCTTATAGATGCCCATATGCATCTCCTCCTTTCTGGATCCGGGTTCTTCGCCGTGGGAAGAATCGTACCACGGTTCCAGAGAATCGACTCTGGCCGTAATGATGATCAGATCGGCCAGTTTGCGAAATGTGCCGATGGCCTTGCCGGAAGGCTGCGTGACCCCGGTCGACCACAACCGGAGGCGACGGCTGCGAGGACATTTCTATGTGGTTCGCAAGAGCGATGGCTTGGTCGTCAAGCGATCCGTGATCGACGATTCAGGCAACTGGCTGCTGGTCAGCGATCACCCGGCTTGGGAGCCCGAGACATGGGGCGAGGACGAGGTAATCGGGAAAGTCAAGTGGATGACAGGGGAACTGTGATCACAAATAAATGGAGGTAGGTCTCTGAGACCGCGGAGCGGCGCCTTAGATTTCCTCGGGGAATCCCTTCATGCTTATTGGAAACTCCAATTGCCTGTCTGCAAAACCTTAACGGCGGCGGGAAATTCCGGGAAGCAACAGCGTATTGGGAAGTGCAATCTGATCGGAAGGCCGAAGACGTCTCAGAGTATGGGAGCGCACTTTGCCATCGGGATCCAAAATTCTAAGTTCTCTTTCCCGGAAAAGTTGGAGGACCGCCTCGTCAAGATCCGAGAATCGAGCGGCTGTCTTGTTTGCAAGCATATGCCGCATCGTGTCAACGGTGATCGGGGTTTCGGATACCAAACCGAACAGTTTCTCCGGCAGGGAATTCAAAAGTTCCGACCGCATCTGCTCGGCGTCATGCCCTGTAAAATGGAATAGGGGCAGTGTCTTGGAGTGCAATCCTTCCCATCCCAGCATCCCGAAATCGCCGGGACCGTAGTGTTCGAAGGTATTTGAAATCTCCCAATGCCGCTGAATCATGACATCGCGCGCAGTAGGATGTCTCGACAGATGGAGGAACCACAAGGCACGGCGTGACCGACGAGGTCGGATGAAGAATGGAGTATCATAGGTCGCTCTCGTCCCGGTGCGAATATGATTACGCAACGTTCTCTGAATAAGGGCTCGACCGCCATCTCCATCCCGGTACTCGATCAACTCGCGTATTTGTGCTTCCGACAAATCGATCGGAGCGACTGCCTTGATCTGCGACCGTGTTTCCGCAAGATGGTTGACGAGCGCATCTGTGGCAAACGTAAGTATGACCTCCGCAGCCGGCAGTTCACGAAAAATCCGAGCTACGAGTTCCAGCGCGACCTGTGCGAATCCGGTCTGGTCAAGAAGAAAAATTGAGCGTCCGGCGCGAGGTTGTCGGCGGCGAATTTTCGCGATGATATCGTCAAGCACTTCCTCGAATCGTTTGTTAATAACGACAATCCGTTCCCCATCAACTTGGTAACCGCGTTCATCCAGAACTTTCTTGAGATGACCTATATGGGCGGCCTCCTTATCGACAAAGTAGTACCCGAAGTCGAAACGCAGAGGATTAGTACGGCGTCGATTCAGTCTCCCTTTTGCTTTTTCGGATTCCTCAAGCATGATCAATGGGGATCCCGAAACTACCTCTTTGCCGTCCAGAAACGTACCCCCTCCGGCAAAACCATCAACAAGATCGAGTTTGAATTCTTCGCGATGAGGATTGATGTTCAGCCTATCGAGATAGGCGTGCAGGTAGCTGCGCAAAACATCGAGCTTTGCCTTGCTGTGTGCCTCGATCAGAGGTGGGGATTCGTCAGGATGCCAACTGAAATTCACGGTCTCGCGTCTCCGTCAAGGGTAACCAGGCATGGCGTTATGCTCAATGCCCTCAAGCTTGCGTCCGCCCGCCTTCGGCGTACGCCCCCCCCATTGTTTGAAGAAAAAGTCAACTCCACTTTGTTTGCACATATCCCTGATATCAAGGACCCAGCGTAGTTCCATGGGGCGTGCCTTCGGGCCGCTCTCCCCGCCGACGATGACCCAGGAAATCCCTTGCAGATCAATCTCTCCCACAGGGCCGAGAAGCGGTTCGATGGAAAGAAAACGAATGGTGATCGGAGCCGTCTTAAGGTGTTGAATCCTGGCGGTTGCCTTGTGATCTTCAACGGACACTCCGCACCAGATATGGCGCGGCGTCGCGCTGCCATCGTACCTTTGTAGCAGGTAATTCTTCATCAGTGAGCTTCGCTTCGTGAGCACCTGATACACATGCTGGTCAGCAGACTCCATCGTCTCAAAAACACGATCGATGAACTTTGTTGGAATTCTGTTGTGAAACAGGTCGCTCATCGAATTGACGAAGATCCTTCTCGGTCGTTTCCACGAAAGCGGTTGGGAAAGGCGCTCTGGGCGAAGCGTAAGATCAAACCCGCTCTCAAATGGATGCCCGGGTGTGCCGCGGAACCGCTCGGAAAGGCGCTCAGCATAACAATTGTCGCAACCGCGAGAGACTTTAGTGCAGCCGGTTACCGGGTTCCAAGTTGCATCAGTCCATTCGATTGCGGATTTGCTCGCCATCTGAACAATCCATTTAAGTATGTCCCGCCCTCTTTCGCCCTGGCCCATTCAGCCAAGTCAAACTGAACTCATTGAGCAACTCATACTACTAGCCCGTCCTGTCATGTTGGCTCGGGCTCAGATCGACTGTACCGACAGTCCCGATTCCCTTGTCCCCAGCACCAGTGCATGCCTGCGAGTGGCGCTGGCTGAGATGGAGGCGTTGTAGGAGTCGTTGCGTTGGAACAATCACAACCCCCAAAGCTGTGAATCGAGCACATTGAGAGCTTCTCGCCGCACCGCTTGAGCAAATCAGCCTACGCCCTGAAGTAGCCACACACCTCCCACGCAGAACAGAGATACGCCTTCACAGATTGATCTCCGCATCTGGCGCGCCGGCGCTTAGCGCGTTCATCCAGGCAAGGCAAACATCACGGGAGTAGTAGCAGCCGTGGACTCTTGTTTCCCGACGTTTCACGACGGGAAAGGTCGAGTAGATATGGCGGACATCGTCGCGGTTCGTGACGCCGTATAGATGGAAGAACACAGCGTCGAGCTTGGAGCGCAGGATCAGACGACGCTCTTCGTTCCAGATGAAGGGTGGCTTTACGACTCCCGCCTCGTCAACGTAACCCATATCGCACGCGAAGGGCGCCATTTCATGAGAAGTGTAGGTCAACTCAAGAACGGCCGCTCGGACAATCTCCCTGGCCGTTTTGGGGCCGAAGCGGACGGCCTCGTAACGGTCAGGCGGGACGAGTGGGAGTTGCTCCAGGATGTATTTGTTCAGGTTCCGTGATTGGATCTTCTGCCTAGCGACATAATCGCAAACGAGCGCACAGAGGTTCGCGACCAACAGAGCGAGATCAAATTCAGTCATTCCATCCGCAAAAGAGAGGATCGGTAACGAATTGCCAAATCCAGCGTCTGGGACAACGCACGCAATAAGGCTTCGTGCGTTGTTCGTATTGCAGATGTGGTTGAAACCGATCCGCCAGTTTCCACGATCGACTTCGGAAATATGGGTCGCATTGACCCAATACCTCGGATGCGGTACGAACGCGGGATCTTGGAGGTCCGCCAGACCTGCTCTTACGGCCACCCCTTGACTGCTGATGCTATTGGGATTGATGCGAACGCCCGCATAGCGGTGGTTGTGAATCTGGATCATCTTGCCTTCGTAGAGGGGCATCCAGTCACCGGAAGGACTGGCGAAGCGGTTAGCTCCCAGGTGCCATGCACCCTCCGTCTCATCGAGCTCCTTGCGGGTGCGGAACAGGCCGGAGTCGCTGGTCATGTGGAACATCGTCTTGTATTTCACCGGCCATGCCTTAACTTCCCCGCCCGTTGACCGATCAACGAGGATCGGCAGGCGGCTGTAGATCGCCGAGGTCAGTTCGGCGTCACGGCGGAACCGGAAGATCGGTACGGTTCCGGTGTTTGGATTGACCCGTCGCAAGAGATTCGCGGATACGCGAAAACGTCGATTGGAGTCGTTGAATTGTTCCCACGACGAGATGCGGACACAGAAATCAAAGTCAGAGAAATGGTGCTGGGACTCTGCGAACACAAATACCGACGGCTGTTCCTCATGATGAATATCTGGGAAAAGCCATCCACGCCGGTTCTCGAAAGCGAAGAACACCTTCACGGAACGAGTGCGAATCCGTTTAGCGAAGAACGGTGCCGAAGTTTTGTCCGTCGCAATACCGATTGGGGTCAGTAGCCCCACCATGCCACCGGGTGCGACGAGCGTCATCGCCCGCTCCACGAACAGAGAGTAGGTGTTCACATCGCCACGAGAAAGATACGGATAATCGCCGCTCGTCCGCGCAATCCGGACAGCGGACTCGGCCCGCTCGCTCGCACGTTCAAACTCTGAGGCAAGCGGGTCCCCTGCATCGCGCAACGCGGCGATCATGCGCTTTCGGTCAGCGGCCCGCTGCGCGTGTGCGATCTCAGGGTGGCGGGCAGCGAACCACTCAACTTGCTGCAACTTCATTCGCTCCCAGGGTGGATTGCCGATCACCGCGTCGAATCCGCCATGCAGCTCGGCGGCTTCCCACTCCGACCACACACCGGGGAAAGTCACCTGCCAATTGAAAAAGTGTTCTTCACTGTGAATCTGCTTTGCTTTGTCAAGCAGTTCGGAAAATCGCTCACTGCCCTCTATCTCCGTTGAGACTTTGACTGTGCCCGAGGCAATGTCCACAGGGTCCCCGAAGATTCCGGTGAAGTATGCAAAAAGCGCATTCTTGTCGTCGCGATTACGGATATGAAGCCAATCGAAGGCAAGGACCAGAGACAGGAACGCATCTAATGGCGTCGTCATCGCCTCGATTTCAGCGAACACTTCCGCAGAACGGTGGGCTTCCGCAATCTCGGCATCGGTCAGTCCCTCGATAATCTGCATGGGAGCCGCAGCCCGTGTGGCCCGTTGTAGTGGCCCTTTCAAAAAAAGTGGGCCGCCTTGCTCCTTCGCCTTGTCGATGCCGACACGGACCCATGAACCGAACAAACTATCGCCGCAACGAAGGTGATGATCCAAGAAACTCAACGGTGCCCCGACTGTGAACGTGTGTAGCCAGAGCGCGACCTTGGCCAGTTCGACGGCCATGGGGTTCTTGTCGACGCCGTAGACGCAGCGCTTGAGAACCATGCGTCGGACGATATGCCGGTCGTCGAGTTGTTGCGCATCGATGGTCCAACCTCGGTCCTCGGCGTTGCCTATGATCGTGTTTCGGATCACGTCGATCCTCTCGGTCAACGGCGAGATGTAATCGTCAATCAAGGCTTCCGCCTCGGCCATGGCAGAGATCACTCGATCAGCGAGGTGATCCACCAAGTTGACCAGAAAATGTCCTGAACCCATGGCGGGATCGCAGATTTTCAGGTCGAGCAGCTTCTCGGCCGGATCGACGCGCTTCAATTGACCTATCTTGCGGTCTTCAGGCAGATGACTCGTGGAGAGATCGGAAATCTTAGCAGCGAAGGCGTCCATCCGAGACTGGACTAGTGGTTCTACCGTTTCCTTGATGATCAGGCCGACCAGATCGTCGGGCGTGTAATAGCTGCCAGATCCCTTCCGTGCAAAGACGTTCGGGCGAACGACAATCTCACGGCCGGCGCGAACGATCTCCTGTTCGATCAAGCGTTCGTAGATCGTGCCAAGCTGCTGAACGCCGAGATCGCGATAATTGATGTAGCGGCGGCCATTGGGGGTTTGCTCAAATGAAAGCGCGTCAATGACATTGGCCATTACTTCATCGCTGAGCCGAATGTTGTTGAGCAGTGGCACGCGTGGCCGGTCGAAAAGCCCGCCGTTGTAGGGTGGTAGGCCGATGGACTCGTCTCCTTGATCGATGGCCCGGCAAAGGTCGTCAACGGCCGACCAGTACCGGGCGGCTTGTGCGGAGAAGACATCACCACGATCTTTGCGTCGCCCGACATCACCGCGCACCTTCTCACGTAGCGCGTAGTCGTCGTAACTCGTATTGCGTACAGGTAAAAGGTCACGATCCTCGGCGTAGAAGATGAACAGGAGACGATAGAGGAGAACCAGGGCGGCCTCGCGCACGTCCGGCAATGATGACTCGGGCGTGTTGGCTGCGATGGCACGGGCAAGTTCGGGGAAGACTTGGTCGAAAACTAGAGCAGAAAGGCTGGCGGCGACGCGTTCCTCGTAAAACCGGCCTTCCTCAATGGCTCGCTGATGGAACGTGCGCGGGTCGGTCGTTCCCGAAAGGAAGGCTTCGCGCCGGAAGACGAGCATGAACACCTTCAGCCAGTGGCGGCGATCATCTCTTGTGATGGATAATGGCCCGTCGCTGTAGCCGGGGAGTCCGAGAAGCGCCGCTAGATTCATCTCAAAAAACTGTTCCGAGACGGAACGGGCTCCCTGATAGTAGAGCCGCCACCGGGCACCGTTCGTGAGAATGCCCCAGCGGAGCCTGCCGGTGGTCAAGTCGTCCACACGACGAAGATAGCGGAGCATCTGGGTCGACGGCGCTGTTTCCTCCCCCCGTCGCCCGGAACGGCGATCAATCGGCCGCCGCCAGCGCTTCGACTCGACCACTGCGACTCCGAACTCATAGCGCTTCCATTCTTCGGCAAAGCTGTTGGCTCGGGCCTTCGCCTCAGCGTCCGGGAACAGCAGGCCGTCGGGCACGTCCGCCCGACCGTGAGCGGAGAGGTTTTGCTGCCGCAGGCTCGCGGTCCAGCCGAGATGCACCAGGATAGGCCAGATCAGATCGTCTTCCGTCTGGCTTTCATTGGGTAAACTGGCACTTGGAAAGGCGTCGAAAACCTCCCGCACAAAGGCTTCGAAGGTGCCAAGTTCAATGGGAGAGATGTCCCGCCAGTCATCTAGATGAATGACTGAATCTTGAAGGAAATCATGGGCGAAGAGACTTCCTTGGAATGGACCGGCAATGCTCATCGCGTTCATTCTTGCACATTACGCCACCATGCCTGTGCCGATAATCCATGGTCTAGTTCACCGGCACAGGCGCGGCCTGCGCCACACGGACACCGAAAGCGACTTGGTAAGCGCGAGGGCAATGCCTGAAGCCAAGTCGGACCAAGCCTGGTGCCCGGCATGCACGGGCGAATCGTGAGAGGAGATCAGATCCAGTACGGGATCCAGGCCCAGGGAATGATTCGCATTTGGTCCGCCAGATCATTGCCGACGAATCAGCCAGAATGAGAACCGTATACGGCCACTTCATAGGGTGTACGAATTGCCTTCCCGCCAGGGATATTTTGGACGGGAGCGACCCCCCCAGGGGGTGTTGAGCAATGTGAATTGCGCAACACCCCCGCGCCCGCACCGGGCAGCAAAAAGGGGGGGTCGCTCCCGTCCACCTCCATTTTCCCCGTGCGGCCACCCGGTGGCCGGAAATGGGGCCGCAACTGACTGAAAGGAAAAAAGATCGGGGAGAGTGCATTTGTGAGTCACCGGGACCGCTTTTTGTGAATCCACCCCCTTTGTCCCATTCACATTCCGGATCGGCCACCAGACCCCCTTTACGCACAGCTGAAGCGAGTCGCCGTAACCCTTTGCGACTGCCAAGTGCGGAACTGTCTCGGCGACCCTCCCGCCGTCTATTAGACGGCATTACTCACTTTCGGGGTGGACCTATTTGAGGGGAGGAGATCAAGCCCGACCCGATAGTCTCGCCGTCCGACGCAGGTCCGCTCGAAGCTCATGGACGCCGGGATCGGTTCGGGTGACCAGGCTCCCGAGATTCCCCGCACCGAGCGCGTCGGATCAATGGATGGATCGGTCTCCAGGTCTTGACCTTCGCCGGCCAGGGACCTCGCCCCGTCACCCATCCGTCGGCGCTTCTGCCCGAACAGGTCTGTGAGCCGGTCCGCTATAGAGATCGAGCTGAGCAAAGGAACGGACGAATCCGACTCTAGTGAAGGCCAGACGCCGTCCTGGGAAACCGGGAACCGCTCCCGGAGATTACGGCCACAACGGCAATCATGAGACATGAGCCTGATCGCCTCTGGCCTGATTGTTGCCGATGGCTCTGTGGCGGGCGTGATGTTCCACGCCGTTGCGTACCGCGAGACCGTGACCTTGACGCTCATCCGGGCCGAGGGAAGTCGCTTCTCACGGGCAGCCGACGGCCAGACGGCACCATTCTTGCCAGGTCACTCAGCCGGAGTCATCTCCCGCCGAGGCGAGGAAAGAGGTGAGGCTCTCCGCTAGAGGACCATGGGGTTGTTCAGACCTTTCCTAAGTTCACTCCATCTGAACCTACCCAGTGAGCTGATTGCGGAGAAAAATTCACATTTCATGATGCGAGTCTGATCACTACTGGGAGGTGGGCATCATGAGAATCCTTAAAGGCATGCGCAACAGGCGGTTCCGGAAAACGATGGCAGCGGGATTGGTCCCCTTGCTGCTCCTGGTGGTCCTGCCGGGCTGCGTTGCCCGGAACATGCCGGATTGGGACAAGGTGGAGAACATCCGTGACAACGCGATCACGCGGGTGGAACTGTATGAGGACAATACTCTTGATACCGGTCCTGCCAAGTACACGGGTCAGTTTTACGGAGCGTCCTCTCGGTCCATGACGATTGTGTCCAAGGATGGGACGTCGCAGACGTTCCAGCGACCGGACATCCGCAAGGTGCTGGTCAAGCGTGTCTTCGGCAAGCGGTGGGCCGGATGGGTCGCCCTGGGCCTGGGATTGGCGCTTTGCTCAGGTTTCCTGAGTGACGACTTCGCTCCCAGTGCCCAGGTTCTATTCGGAATTGCCCTTCCCGTCGGCGTCTCCATCCCGTTCTTCATGGGCTCAAAGATGGGAGGCGTTTACGAGATCCCTCCATCGCAAAGAGGAGAATGGAGCCAGGGTGGTCCTGGACGACCGGAATCGAAGACCGGCAACTAGATATTGTTTCCAAGGATCACCTTGTGATGAAGGTGAGTGAAGGCGGGGAAACCGTTGTCAATGGGCAACAAATTTGTCAGGGTTAAAGCGTTGCCGTGCGTTGCTGTCCAAAGATCAACACAGCGCAACCATAATGTGTTTCGAACCTGAGGAACAAGGGGAAAGAGAAGAGATTGTCGGCGTTCAGGAACCGATTCGGCTGCCTGTTTGTTGCCTGTTCAGGATGTCAAACGCTGGGAGTCAACCACTTTACCGATTCGGCGAAGAACCCGGTAATCCATTGAAAACGTTAACCTTTGGTAGTTTTTGACTATGGAGCAGTCGGGATAGGAAAACCCCCACTCCTAGAAGACTTCAGGATTGACGCAGTGCTGGGGTCGTTTCCCCTCCAACACGGCCAGCATGTCGTTGGCCATGGAACGGCCGACCCGGTCCATGGCCAGTTCGCTCATGCCCAGGGAGTGGGGCGCGAAGAGGCACCGGGGATGTTTGAAGATCCGGTGGGAGACATCGGGAGGTTCGGTGGGAAAAACGTCCAGTCCCACGTAGCTCAGTTGCCCATCGTCCAGGGCGTCGGCCAGGGTATCGAGGCCGTCGGTGATTCCGCCGCGGGCCAGGTTCAGCAGAACCGCCCCCCGCTTCATGCCGGCGACCGCGTCCCGGTCGATCATGCCCCGGGTCTCGTCATTCAGAAGCATGTGAAAGGAGACGTAGTCGGACCGGGCCAGCAGTTCCTTCAACTCAACCTTGCGGACCCCGATCTCGGCCATTCGACCGGCGTCCACGTAAGGATCGTAGCCCAGGACCGTCACTTCGAAGGGCTGAAGCAGCCTGGCCAGGTAGGAACCGATCCGTCCCATCCCGGCGATGCCCACCGTATGGCCGGCCACGTCCCCGACCAGGCCGTCGTAACGGATGTCCCAGTTGCCTTCGCGGACCGCCGAGTCCATGGCGCGCATGTTCTTGATCAGGCAGAGCAGCATGCCCAGCGCCCCTTCGGCCACGGAGAATCCACCCACCGGGGCGATGATCAGGGGAATCGACCGGCGGGTCAGAGCCGGAACGTCCACGTTGTCGTACCCGACGCCGGTCCTGCCCACGACCTGGAGATCGGGCGCGGCCTCCACCAGCTCGGGGGTGATCCGGGCCTCGCCCCGGGCGACGATCCCGATGGTTCCCGAGAGCAGGCCTGACAACGTCTTCTGGTCGGTGGCGGGCGACGTCACCGTCGGCGCATGGCCCTCCAGCAACTCGATCACGACTTCTTCCACAGGGGCTGTAATCAGGAATCTCTTCTGAGCCATGGGGGGTTCCTATCCTTAGTCAGTGTTTACGTTTAGGGGCCGTATCCGCCTTGTCGCGGTCCCACCGCTTCGCTACCATTGTCCAATCGGTTCCGACAACCGGAACCCGCCGATCAAACCTGACGGAGTATGAGCCATGAGTCAATCTTCCATCAACAGGCGTTCCTTCCTGTCCCGTTCGGCCGGAGCCGGAGCCGGACTCGCACTGGCCGGATTTCCCGCCATCGCCAAGTCCCGTGACGTGAACGGCCAGATCCGGGTCGGCATCGCCGGTCCCGGCGGCCGCGGCCGGGGCATCATGAGGGAGTTTTTCGATCATAACCAGCGTTTCAACGCCCGCCTCACGGCGGTTTGCGATGTCTGGAACGACGCCCGGGACCAAGCGAAGGCGCTGACCGAGGAAAGGCAAGGGTCGTCCCCCAAGGTCTACAAGCACCACGAACAGATCGTGAACGACCCGGAAATCGATGCTCTCATCATCGCCACTCCGGATCACGCTCACGCCCAGATCCTGGAAATGGCCGCCAAGGCGGGTAAGGACGCCTATTGCGAGAAGCCCATGGGCAACGTCCTGTCGGAGACCAACGCGGCGCTGGACGCGGTGAAGGAATCGGGCAGCATCGTTCAGATCGGCACCCAGCGGCGGAGTTCTCCCAAGTACCGGCAGGCGGCCAAGATGATCGCCGACGGGATCATCGGTGACGTGGTCAAGGTCGACCTCCACTGGAGCTGGTACAGCGCCTACCGCTGGGCCAAGTCGGACGAGCAATTGGCCAAGATCAGGGAGAGCGACGTGGACTGGAACACCTGGCTCATGGGCAAGCCGCACCGCCCCTTCGATCCCAGGGTGTTCCGCTGCTTCCGCCTCTGGAAGGACTTCTCCAGCGGCATCATCGACCAGTGGATGACCCACGGCATCGACATGGCCCACATGCTCACCGGCACTTCCTACCCCCTGAACGCGGTGGCCCACGGCGGCATCTACGCCTGGAAGGACTGGCGGGAGAACGCCGACACCATCGAAGTCTCGCTGGAGTATGAAAAGGACGGCCGTAAATTCCTCATGGTCTACTCCACCAACCTGATCAACGGATACGGCAAGGCGACGCAGGTGCACGGCACACTGGGCAGCTTCGAGGCCGGCGGCTCCACCAACAGGAAAGACTGGAGCGAGGGCCGGGCCGAGCCCAGCGCCAACCCCAACGTTCCCTGGCACTTCTCGGGCCGGGGAGTGGAGGCGGACGGCAAGATCGAGGACCAGGTCCCCATTCCCGATGCGCCGGGCGAAAGGAGCCACGTCGCCAACTGGCTGGACGCCATTCGCGCCCGGGACAGCAAGCGGCTGCACTGTCCGGTGGAGGCCGGTTACGGTCATTCCGTCGCCTGCATCATGTCCACCGATTCCTATTGGAGCGGCCGGCGCATGACCTTCGATCCCGTCAAGCGGACGATTCAGGCCGGCTGACGCCGACGAGTCCGATATGGCAACCATCGAGATTCTGGGTACGGGACGGATCGACGAGCGTGAGTCGGCGTTTCCCCAGGCCGTCCAACTGCCCGGCGGAGACATCCTCTGCTCCTTCAACGTGGGAGGCGGCGCTCACGTCACCGGCGGTTCGGATTGGGCCCGGTCCACAGACGGAGGGGAAACCTGGAAGGTGGAAGGAACGCTCCTCCCCCGGGTCGGAGGTTCCACCAACGCGCTGAAGCTGAGCCTTTCCTCCGACGGCCGGACCGTCTACGCCTACGGATCCCGACACCACGCCCGGGCCACCAAGGTGTTCGGCGATTCGGAAAACGAGGCCGTGTTTCTCCGCTCCACTGACGGAGGACGGACCTGGTCCGCTCGCCGCACCATCCCCATGCAGGGGCACAGGAAGTTGGAGATCTCCCACGGCATCCTCCCGCTGCGGTCCGGGCGCCTGCTGGCGCCGGCCGCCACCCTGGTTTCGGCGGACACGCTGGGCAAGCAGGTCCTGGCGGCCGTTTCCGACGACGGCGGAGAAACGTGGCCGCGCCATGCCGTCGTGTTCGAAGACCCGGAGGGGAAGCTGGGTTACCTGGAGCAGAAGCTGGCTCAGGCGGATGACGGCCTGCTGATCGCCACCTGCTGGACCGTGACCCTGGGGGACGTGGTCGACCAGGAGGACTCCTACGTGCTCTCGCGGGACGACGGCCTCACCTGGAGCGCTCCCCGCAGCACCGGCATCCGGGGCCAGACCATGACGCCGATCCCCTTGGGCGGTGACCGGCTGATGGTCCTCTACAACCGGCGGTACGGGGACCAGGGAATCGTCATGAACCTGGTCACCTTCTCTCCCGAAGGATGGGAGATTCACTACGAGGGTCTGATGTACGACCCGGGAACCCGCCAGGAAGGGCCGACCGGCCGCGGTGTCGAGGAGTACGGCGGCTTCCAGTTCGGGTTCCCCACGGCCATCCGCCTCCAGGACGGCGACTTTCTGGCCACTCACTGGTCCCAGGAAGGGGGCCGGTTCGGGGTGCGCTGGACCCGGCTCAGGGTCGACTGGTAGGAAGCCGCGGTAACGGAACTTCAACCGCGCGCGGACTTGGTGAATCGGACGGCCTGCACCAGGTAGCGCCGGACCGGGTCCAACTGCCAGGTCCACGGCTCCGACTGCTTCAGATTCCGAACCGCCCCGAGTGCTTGCCGAATCCCTTTTGGATCCAGACCGAGAAAGTGACTGCCTTTTCGTGCCGTCTCCGGCGGTGAGGGCGAATCGGGGTCAGAATCGGCCTCGGCCATGTCCGTCACCACGATCCCGGTCCCGCCGGGAGCCGTCAGGCCGGTCATCAGGCGAACATGGGCGTCCCGGACCTGCAACATGATCCGGTCGCGGTGGAGCCCGGGTGGCAGGACGCGGCTCACCGTCTCCAGGAGCTGGCTCACGACACAGGTGGAGACCACCAGGTCGAAGTCGCCCGCCGGTTCCGGCCCTGTGGCATGCTCCGAATCGGAGAGGCCGGAGAGATCCAGGTCGTCCCGAAGATGGATGTTGGACCGCTCCGGCACTCCCTGGCGGAGTAGCGCGCCCTCCATGGCCTCCCGGTCCAGGTCGAAGAGATGGACCTCGCCGCACTCGGACGCCAACTGGACCAGGTCCAGGTCATTGCAGTTCCCTGCTCCCAAAATCGCCACCTTGCCCTGACGCCGGCTCTCCTCGCCCAACAGTTCCATGACCCGGTTCCGGTGCCGAGTGAAGGAGCGCCAGTTCTCCCTGGTGCTCCGGTTGGCGGCCCGCTGTGCCTGGCTTCGCCGCTGGAGTTCAGTCTCGAGCCGATTCACGACCGCCCCTCAAACAGGTGATTTCCGAACTGGTAGTAGAAGTCTGGAATTCTACGCCGTAGTCACCGTGAAGAAAAATCCGCCATGGTTTTCGCCCCTGGCTACGTTCTTAAGAAGAAGAGGCACTCCGAAGGTCATGTCCTCACGGTTCTCACCTCGTTGTCCATTGTCTCGCGCACGTTTGCGCATTCGATTCAGGACTATGGCAGCCGGCACGAGACAGGGAACTGCGTATTGAACTTCGTACCTTTCGGTACGAAAATAGACCATGACTGGACTTGAGTTCATCCGTCGCGCGAGGCGCTATGCGAGACGAACCGGCCAGGATTACCGATTGGAGCCCAGTCGCGGCAAGGGCAGCTACGCCCGCTTATGGATCGGCGAGCATCTCACCACGGTGAAGCGGGGTGAATTGCCGCGGGGAGCCCTTCTCGGAATGTTGAAACAGTTGAAGATCTGCAAGGAGAACTTCTGAGATGCGATACGCCTACCCTTGTGTCTTGGTCCCCGAAGAAGAGGGAGGATTTTCCGTTTCCTTTCCGGACGTTCCTGAGGCACTGACTGGCGGAAACGACCGGACTGAAGCCTTGGCCATGGCTGAGGATGCTCTGGCGACAGCCTTGGCGGGATACGTTCAGGAACGGTGGGAGATTCCAGCGCCGGGCACAGCCGCCAACGGGCAAGAAATGATCGCCGTCCCGCCCGTCGTGGCCGCCAAGCTGGCCCTCTACAGGTGCATGCGCCAGAAGGGTATCACCAAGGTTGCGCTTGCCAAGCGCTTGGGTGTGAGCGAGGCTGCCGTCCGAAAACTCCTGAACCTGGATCATCGATCCCATATCAACCAAGTCGAGAGAGCGCTTCGGATCGTTGGGCGCTATCTGGTTGTCGAAGACAGAGTCGCCTGAATCCGAGTTGACGTCCCCCTGCAGTTATAGGCAGCGCTGCAGGCCCGGAGCCAAACCCGCAGACTGCTCCACCTGCCGGACGTGAACGGCCAACACCTGTGTGGTACTTTTCGGTGTTCCCGAACAAGAATGTCACCCCTTCGATCCTATCCACAGAGGAGCCCATGAAAACCCATTTCTGGACGCGAACGCTCTGCGTCATCGTACTGTCCACCATCACCGCCGCCGCTTCCGACGTTCCGAGCCTGTTGGAGATCGGCAATCGCAAGCAGTTGTTCATCGACGACTACATGATCCAGAGCCTGAGCGATGCCAAGCAGGTGCTCAACACTGCGGCCAAGGAGCCGAGCAACCCGGTTCTCCGCCCGGACCGGCCCTGGGAGGGACATCTCACGCCCGTGGGCAAGGTCATTTACGACCCCGAGGAGAAGCTCTTCAAGATGTGGTATTCCACCAGCGGCGAATGGCGCGCGGAACCGGGCGGGCAGCTCTCCGAATACCACTGGACCGACACCGGCGCCGTCTGGGAGCGGGTTGAAGCTCCCTACCGTTACGTGGGGATCTACCACAATTACAAATACAGGCTCTGTTACGCCACCTCCAGGGACGGAGTCCACTGGGTGAAGCCGAACCTGGGCAAGGTGGAGTTCGACGGCAGCCGCAACAACAACCTGCTGCCGGCCGACAGCCGGGCGCCGACTTTCGAAGACCCCAACGAGACCGATCCCGCCAAGCGGTACAAGTCGATAGCAATGACCCGCACCACGGACCCGCCCGGCATGCAGTTGCACGTCTACTATTCCCCGGACGGATTCAACTGGACCCCCGAGCCGACCAATCCGGTGATGGACACGACGCCGGAGCCGGGCCGCTGGGGCCCCACCCACTACATGGGATGGGACCCGATCCGGAGGGTCTACGCCGCCCACATCGAGAACTGCCTGCACCGCAGGTGCCCCACCGGCATCAGGACCGTGGGACGGTCCGAAAGCCCCGACTTCAGGAATTGGAGTCTCCCCCAGAACATCCTCCTACCGGACGATGAGGACTACCCGGACGCCGAGTTCTATCTCTTTCCGGTGGTGGCCTACGAGGGCACCTACATCGCCACCCCGTGGATCTTTCGAACCACGCGGACGCTCCATTACCCGACGCTGGCCTTCAGCCGTGACGGCGTGAACTACGAACGGAAATTCCGGGAGCCCCTGGTCCGTCCCGGCCCCGAGGGGAGCTTCGACTCGGTCAGCGTCTACTCCCAGGCGCCGATCATGCAGGGGGGGAAGATCTGGATTTACTACACGGGCGCCAACTGGCGGGGGCCCGAACAGCTCTATCTGAAGCAGGAGGCCGAGGGTGAGGCGCCGCTGCGGGCGCCCGGCCTGGCGACCCTGCCGGAGGACGGATTCGTCTCCATCGACGCGGGAAAGCTCAAGCCCGGAATTCTGCTCACCCAGACCTTCAGCTTCGAAGGCTCGGGCCTGCACGTCAACATGGAGGCCGCCCGGCACAACGACGGGGCCGGGATTCCCCAGATCAAGGTGGAGATCCTGGACCACCAGACCCGGCCGCTGCCCGGCTTCTCGTTGAAGGAGTCGGACCCCATGGCCGTCCGGGGAGCCGTCCAGGCCAGTTGGCAGGGCAACAGCGACGTGAGCTCACTGGAGGGCCGCCCCGTCCAGCTTCGATTCTGGATCCGGAACTCGAGCCTGTTCTCGTTTCAATTCAAGTAGAATCGGAAACGCTGCGGAGTCGCAATCAAATCCACCGTCGCGTTTCAGCTGCCGACGTGTTTTGTCCTGTTGCGCAACAACGCTGCGAGAGATTTTCTACGTCCGGTGGAGATCCTGCGCGAGCGGGGTGGTTCGCGAGTTCTTGGGACCAAGTGCACACCAATTTCACACTTGTACGGGAACCATGTCTGCTGGCTCCTGGACTCTAGCGTGTATCAATGATATTTTATAAATTCATTGAATAGTGATTTCCCATTGAGAGAACATATGAAGCAGATCACGACAACAATTACACAGCGTGGCCAAGTCACCATTCCCGCAGAAGTGCGGCGAATGTTGGGTGTGAAACCCAGGGACAAAGTCGCATTCACCATTGAAAAGGGCGAAGTGCGTCTAGAGCCGGTTCCCTTCAGCCTGGAGTCGGCCTACGGGTCTGTGAAGCCTTCAGGCCGACCCGAAGACTTCGAGAGAATCACCCAGGCGGCCAAGGATTCCAAAGCTGAGAAGACCGGACTGGCGTTGGAAAACACATGAAGTTCTTGGACACAAACGTCATCCTGCGCTACCTGACTCGTGATGACGAGGTCAAGGCCGAAGCCTGCTATCGCCTCTTTCAGCAAGTCAAACAAGGGCGAGAGGAACTTTTTGTCTGTGAAGCCATCGTTACTGAGGTCGTCTACGTACTATCTTCGCATCGTGCTCCATATCGCCTTAGCCACGAGGAGATCAGAGCCCGGCTCTTGCCGATACTGACCCTCCGAGGGCTGAAGCTCCCACAAAAAAAAGTCTATCTGCGTGCGCTCGATCTCTATGCCTCCTCACCCTTTCTAGACTTCGAGGACGCGTTGACCGTATGCCATATGGAGCAACGGGGGATCACTGAGCTGGTTAGCTACGACAGAGATTTCGACCGGATCGGGGCAATGCGAAGGATCGCCCCATGATCTGAAATGCTCGTGAGCGATGCCCGCTTCCCGGCCCGAACATCCTGCCGGTTCGGGGTCCCGAGAAAAGAGGCAAGACTCAAACTGGAGCACATTGTTGAAGCAGCTGATTGTGACCTCTGGCCGTTACATTTTCGCCTTGGCGCTCCTGTCGGGTTCCGGAGCTCTCGCGTCTCACACACGGCCGAGCGCGGTCAACGGCATTTCGACGACGGCGGACAATCGGATTCTCGTCGAACTCCAGCCCGAAGACACCCAGCCGGCCAACCATTTCGACCTGAATGGGATGACGCTCGTCTTCACTCCAGACGGACGGGGCGGGTACTCGCGTGACGTCCGAAGCCTGGAATGGGAGGAAACCCTCGGTGCCGAAGTAACCCTCAAGTGGGAAAAGTTCCGGGATGGCGTCGAAGTCGAGTTCGGGGACTTCGAGTTCGACTACTCTGGTCGCCGGTGGAATTCGGTCTTCATGAGCAAGCACGGCCTGCTTGCCTTCGGCGCACCGCTCGAGCACTCGAAACATTTCGCGGCGTGGTTTTCCCCGATGACCGAATCGGCAGCGCGGCTCGCCACCACCCCGACGATCAGCGCACTGTATAAGCCGGCGTTTGGAGGGCTTTATGGGCTCGATCCTCTTGCATCCCAGTTCGTGGCGCGCTTTCCGGATCGCGTCGTGGTCACCTGGTTCGCGTCCGAGTACGACGCCTTCCGACTAGACGTTCCTGACCACGCGGAACGCTTCCAGACGATCCTGTACGCCGATGGCGCCATCCAGTTCAACTACGGCCGCATCACGGTCCGCGACGGCGTCGTCGGCCTGTTCTCAGACGTGGTCGAAAAGGGCGACCTGATCGCGTCTGTCGCAGATGCCACCGACCCTGGCCTTCCCGGCCACCTCGATCTGTTGGAGGTGGCGCTGTACGAGACCGAAGCTGACACTGTGATTCTAGAATTCACTACCAGAGACCCCATTCCCGAGCCGACCACGGGTTTCTACAACTATCGGCTGTTCTTCGACACCGAGCCGCCGTACTCGCAGGACTCGTCGGACATAGATCTCGTCTGGAAGATCGAGATCGGCGGCGACAACAGCGTCTGGGGCGGCAAGTCCCGCCCGGGCGACAGGGCGAATCGAATCGAACTGGTGGCCGACATCGGCGATCTCCAGGGACTTTCCGCGTCGGTCTGGGCGGGCGCCCACGAGTACGATGACAACCGCTCGTTTGTGAGGGGGGATGGCACCACTCCGGTGTCCTTGCGCCTGCCCACCATGGCGCCCGCCGATTTGTCGGAACCTGATCACGGGTCTTCCCGGACGCAGAGGGAGGTCTTCCATTATCGGGACCTGCCGGACATGGCGGTGATCGCCTGCCGCATTACCGAGAACCTGGGCGACCGGTTCGACCTGTTGATCTTCCATAACGAGTTCCGCGTCGATTCCCAAGTGAACAATACCCAGTGGCAGAACTACTACAACGGCATAAGGGGAATTGGGCGCGAGCATACCTGGGGGGAAGCACCGTGCGGCGACGGGCGCCTTCTGGGCCACTTCGGAAAAGCCGTCTGGATCGAGCAAGCAGGAGGCCGCAGCCACGACTGGAGAAACGGAAACTTCAAGGGCGATCTGACTTGGTTCGCGCACGAATTGACACACTCGTGGACCGCATATCTTTCATATGTCGAGAGCAACGGGATGCGCGGACGTTTGTTCGCCGATTCCTTGGCCGATGGCTGCCGATGCCACTGGCGGGGTGAGCTTCATGCTCCGGCCGCGTATCCCTGGGGCGGGGAAAAAGCGCATTCATTGATGATGGGAGGAGAAGGGGGAGGGTTCTGGCGCGACAACGGCAACGGAACCTTTACGGCCATAACCGACTTCGGGGGCGCTTCAGGACTGTCGTGGCTCGATCTCTACGCCATGGGTCTGGCGGAGGCCTCTGAGGTACCGGACTTGTACGTGTTGCGCAACCTGGAGCCGGCACCCGGGAACGACAGGGCGGGATGGAGCGGGCGGTATCTGGGAACGTATCATGCCGACAAGGAAATCGTGGCGATCGATCAGGTCATTGCGGCCGAGGGTCCGCGAGAGCCGTCGGCGGCGACCGCGCAAAAGGACTTCAACGCGGGATTCGTCTATTTGCTGGAGCCGGGGCGGAAGCCTGAGCCCGAGCTGCTCCGTCTGCACCGAGACTACCGCGACAAGGTGATCGAGTACTGGTTTCACATAACGGGCGGACGCTCCCGGATCACCACCCGTGTGGGTCCCCGGATCACTCAGGAATTCCCACACTTTGCCGACGGGGTCTGGCAGGGCCAATCCACCACCTCCGACCTGGTTCTGGTGAACGTGGACACCTCGGTGATCCACCCGGCCGTCTACTTCTACAGTCCGAAGGGCGACCTCATCGCTCCCGAGTCGGTGGTGGACGTGCGGGGCGACGTGGAAGCGACCGTGGACGGCGGCGTCACGACGGCGATCGAGCCTTCCGGCGAGTGGACGCTCTCCACCCGGGGACGAAACGAACTGGTGACGGGATCGGTGCGGGTGATTTCGGACGGGCGGATCGGCGGGATCCTGCGCTTCAACGACGCCACCGCCGGCGTGGCCGGAGTGGGAGCGGGCCAACCCGTCAACGACGCCATCTTCCCCGCTCGCCGTCAGGCCGGCGGGATCAACACCGGCGCGGCGGTCCGCAACCTGGGAGAGCACGCCATCACGGTGCGCTGCCAACTGCTGCAAGAGGGTAACGTGCGGATGGAGGCGCAGATCCCGCTGGCGGTCAACGGGCAGGCGGCCCGGTTCATCAACGAGCTGTTTCCGGACATCGACACGTCCGACTTCGTGGGCTCGGTGCGCTGCCGGGCGCCCGCTGGGGCATCGTTCGCCGGTGTGGCCTTGGAGATGGATTTCCAAAACCGCATCTTCACCACCTTGCCGGTCGTGCCCGTGTCTCCCGTGCGGACCCAGGAGGACACGCAGTTGCATTTCGCCCACTTCGCCAACGGGTCCTCCATTGCCTCCGACCTGGTGTTGGTGAACGTGGCCGCGGGGCCGGTTCGACCCGCCATCTATTTCTATGACCAGGAGGGAGGTCTCATCGCCCCGGCCGCGGTGGTCGATGTGAGGGGGGATCTGGAAGTGAGCGAAGACGGCGCCTTGACCTTCGGGCGGACGCTCAGGCCCCTGGGGGAGCGGACGCTCACCACCACGGGAGAAGGGGAGCTGAAGGTCGGATCGGTGCGGGTGGTCTCCGACGGCCCCATCGGCGGGGTCCTGCGCTTCGACCACCCGGAGTTGGGCGTGGCCGGAGTGGGGGCAAGCCAGCCGCTCACGGCGGCCGTGTTCCCGGCCCGCCGCCAAGCGGACGGAATCAACACCGGGGTGGCGATCCGAAACCTGGAAACGGAAACCCTGACGGTGACCTGCAAATTGACGCGGAATGGCCACGAACGAGCCGAAACCCCGATCAAGTTGGAAGCCAACGCACAGACGGCCCGGTTCATCGACGAAATGTTCAAGGAGGCCGATACTTCCGACTTCCTGGGATCGGTTCGTTGTGCCGCTCCCGAGGGCCTGAGGTTCACCGGAGTGGCTCTGGAGATGGACGTCGGCCGCCGGATCTTCACGACGCTTCCGGTGGTGCCAATTCAATGACGCTGTGTCGGGCACGGCCGGAGCCGACGAAACTCCCACCTACGCCCCTCAGCTGAGTTCACGGGCGTCCTCCGGAATGGGAAGACATCGAAATTCCTCTGTGTCTCTCGTGGGCATGAATCAACTCCGGACCGCCCGTCAACCCGGTCCAAGACCAAATCGAGGCCGCGGGCCGGCCCACAGACCTGCTCGGGCAGAACTTCCGACGGATGGACGACGGGGCGAGTTCCCTGGCCCGCGAAGTTCAAGGCCGCAGACCGATCCAATCCGCTGATCCGACGCGCTCGGCGGCCCTCCGGTCTCGGATAGGACTGAAAGTCCGTTGCTCTGTCCAGATGAGCTACGAACTAGATCCTTTATTTTCAACAGGTTGTCCCAACTTTCCCCTCGAATCATTCCACCTTGTTTATTACCCGTTGCCTGTTTGTTGCCTGTTGCGATTGTGAGTCTTCGTTAGCCTGTGCCTCCCGTATGCTGGCAAGCGCATGAGAACTGACGTACCCTGCGTAGCGCATCGTCGTGCTGATGGCCGAGTGCCCCATCAACTTCTGCACCGTCCTCACGTCCACCCCCTGCATCAGCCAATGGCTGCACCGGAATCGCCTCAGATCGTGAAAACCGACCTTCAAACCCACCCTCTCGGCGGCTCGATGTAGCGGCTTGTCCGGATTCACCCATCTTGTCCCTGTTCTGCTGTTGACAAAGACGTATGAGGTGTTCAGGTAACGTGGAAGCCTGGCCAGGTATCCAGCAGCGTACTTCGAGAGCGGAATCTCCCTCGGCTCGTCGTCCTTGGTGAATTCCACCCATAGCAGCCTCCGGGATAGGTCCACCCGTTTCCAGGTGAGCGACAACGCTTCGCCTTTCCGAATCCCCGTCTCGCCGATCACCGCAACCATGGCTTGCAGGTAAGGGTTGTCCATCGCCTCGACCAGGTCGCGGAACTGTTGAACCGTCAAGGGCCGGAAGACCTTCCTGGGTTCTTTGAGTTTGGGGAATCTCACCAGCGGGTGCGTGTCCACCTCTCCGCACTCCAGCGCGTAGGAAAACAGCTTGCTGATGGCGGCAATGTCGCGGTTCACCGTGGCCGGCTGCACTTGCTTCTTCCTCTTGGCGACGTAGCGGTACAGGTCCTTGCGGCGGAACTCCTTCAGGGGAATGTTCCCCAGCATGGCGTTGAGGCTCTTGAACGAGAGCGCATAGCGACGCCGGGAGCGCATGCGAGGTTTGCAATACTCCTCGAAAAATCGCTCGTAGAAGCTCCGGACCGTCCAGACGGTACGGTTCCCGCCGGCGAGCTCCTCCTTGAGCTGCTTCCATGTGCCGTCCAGGATGCTGGACTCGATTCGTGTTTGAAGCGCCTGTGCGCTCCGGTAGTTGGGGGCGTACATTCGGAGCCGACCGGATCCATGCGGCCAGTACTTGCTGACGACGAAACGTCGTCTCCCCCGGCGATCCTTCACCTTATAGATGCCCATATGCATCTCCTCCTTTCTGGATCCGGGTTCTTCGCCGTGGGAAGAATCGTACCACGGTTCCAGAGAATCGACTCTGGCCGTAATGATGATCAGATCGGCCAGTTTGCGAAATGTGCCGATGGCCTTGCCGGAAGGCTGCGTGACCCCGGTCGACCACAACCGGAGGCGACGGCTGCGAGGACATTTCTATGTGGTTCGCAAGAGCGATGGCTTGGTCGTCAAGCGATCCGTGATCGACGATTCAGGCAACTGGCTGCTGGTCAGCGATCACCCGGCTTGGGAGCCCGAGACATGGGGCGAGGACGAGGTAATCGGGAAAGTCAAGTGGATGACAGGGGAACTGTGATCACAAATAAATGGAGGTAGGTCTCTGAGACCGCGGAGCGGCGCCTTAGATTTCCTCGGGGAATCCCTTCATGCTTATTGGAAACTCCAATTGCCTGTCTGCAAAACCTTAACGGCGGCGGGAAATTCCGGGAAGCAACAGCGTATTGGGAAGTGCAATCTGATCGGAAGGCCGAAGACGTCTCAGAGTATGGGAGCGCACTTTGCCATCGGGATCCAAAATTCTAAGTTCTCTTTCCCGGAAAAGTTGGAGGACCGCCTCGTCAAGATCCGAGAATCGAGCGGCTGTCTTGTTTGCAAGCATATGCCGCATCGTGTCAACGGTGATCGGGGTTTCGGATACCAAACCGAACAGTTTCTCCGGCAGGGAATTCAAAAGTTCCGACCGCATCTGCTCGGCGTCATGCCCTGTAAAATGGAATAGGGGCAGTGTCTTGGAGTGCAATCCTTCCCATCCCAGCATCCCGAAATCGCCGGGACCGTAGTGTTCGAAGGTATTTGAAATCTCCCAATGCCGCTGAATCATGACATCGCGCGCAGTAGGATGTCTCGACAGATGGAGGAACCACAAGGCACGGCGTGACCGACGAGGTCGGATGAAGAATGGAGTATCATAGGTCGCTCTCGTCCCGGTGCGAATATGATTACGCAACGTTCTCTGAATAAGGGCTCGACCGCCATCTCCATCCCGGTACTCGATCAACTCGCGTATTTGTGCTTCCGACAAATCGATCGGAGCGACTGCCTTGATCTGCGACCGTGTTTCCGCAAGATGGTTGACGAGCGCATCTGTGGCAAACGTAAGTATGACCTCCGCAGCCGGCAGTTCACGAAAAATCCGAGCTACGAGTTCCAGCGCGACCTGTGCGAATCCGGTCTGGTCAAGAAGAAAAATTGAGCGTCCGGCGCGAGGTTGTCGGCGGCGAATTTTCGCGATGATATCGTCAAGCACTTCCTCGAATCGTTTGTTAATAACGACAATCCGTTCCCCATCAACTTGGTAACCGCGTTCATCCAGAACTTTCTTGAGATGACCTATATGGGCGGCCTCCTTATCGACAAAGTAGTACCCGAAGTCGAAACGCAGAGGATTAGTACGGCGTCGATTCAGTCTCCCTTTTGCTTTTTCGGATTCCTCAAGCATGATCAATGGGGATCCCGAAACTACCTCTTTGCCGTCCAGAAACGTACCCCCTCCGGCAAAACCATCAACAAGATCGAGTTTGAATTCTTCGCGATGAGGATTGATGTTCAGCCTATCGAGATAGGCGTGCAGGTAGCTGCGCAAAACATCGAGCTTTGCCTTGCTGTGTGCCTCGATCAGAGGTGGGGATTCGTCAGGATGCCAACTGAAATTCACGGTCTCGCGTCTCCGTCAAGGGTAACCAGGCATGGCGTTATGCTCAATGCCCTCAAGCTTGCGTCCGCCCGCCTTCGGCGTACGCCCCCCCCATTGTTTGAAGAAAAAGTCAACTCCACTTTGTTTGCACATATCCCTGATATCAAGGACCCAGCGTAGTTCCATGGGGCGTGCCTTCGGGCCGCTCTCCCCGCCGACGATGACCCAGGAAATCCCTTGCAGATCAATCTCTCCCACAGGGCCGAGAAGCGGTTCGATGGAAAGAAAACGAATGGTGATCGGAGCCGTCTTAAGGTGTTGAATCCTGGCGGTTGCCTTGTGATCTTCAACGGACACTCCGCACCAGATATGGCGCGGCGTCGCGCTGCCATCGTACCTTTGTAGCAGGTAATTCTTCATCAGTGAGCTTCGCTTCGTGAGCACCTGATACACATGCTGGTCAGCAGACTCCATCGTCTCAAAAACACGATCGATGAACTTTGTTGGAATTCTGTTGTGAAACAGGTCGCTCATCGAATTGACGAAGATCCTTCTCGGTCGTTTCCACGAAAGCGGTTGGGAAAGGCGCTCTGGGCGAAGCGTAAGATCAAACCCGCTCTCAAATGGATGCCCGGGTGTGCCGCGGAACCGCTCGGAAAGGCGCTCAGCATAACAATTGTCGCAACCGCGAGAGACTTTAGTGCAGCCGGTTACCGGGTTCCAAGTTGCATCAGTCCATTCGATTGCGGATTTGCTCGCCATCTGAACAATCCATTTAAGTATGTCCCGCCCTCTTTCGCCCTGGCCCATTCAGCCAAGTCAAACTGAACTCATTGAGCAACTCATACTACTAGCCCGTCCTGTCATGTTGGCTCGGGCTCAGATCGACTGTACCGACAGTCCCGATTCCCTTGTCCCCAGCACCAGTGCATGCCTGCGAGTGGCGCTGGCTGAGATGGAGGCGTTGTAGGAGTCGTTGCGTTGGAACAATCACAACCCCCAAAGCTGTGAATCGAGCACATTGAGAGCTTCTCGCCGCACCGCTTGAGCAAATCAGCCTACGCCCTGAAGTAGCCACACACCTCCCACGCAGAACAGAGATACGCCTTCACAGATTGATCTCCGCATCTGGCGCGCCGGCGCTTAGCGCGTTCATCCAGGCAAGGCAAACATCACGGGAGTAGTAGCAGCCGTGGACTCTTGTTTCCCGACGTTTCACGACGGGAAAGGTCGAGTAGATATGGCGGACATCGTCGCGGTTCGTGACGCCGTATAGATGGAAGAACACAGCGTCGAGCTTGGAGCGCAGGATCAGACGACGCTCTTCGTTCCAGATGAAGGGTGGCTTTACGACTCCCGCCTCGTCAACGTAACCCATATCGCACGCGAAGGGCGCCATTTCATGAGAAGTGTAGGTCAACTCAAGAACGGCCGCTCGGACAATCTCCCTGGCCGTTTTGGGGCCGAAGCGGACGGCCTCGTAACGGTCAGGCGGGACGAGTGGGAGTTGCTCCAGGATGTATTTGTTCAGGTTCCGTGATTGGATCTTCTGCCTAGCGACATAATCGCAAACGAGCGCACAGAGGTTCGCGACCAACAGAGCGAGATCAAATTCAGTCATTCCATCCGCAAAAGAGAGGATCGGTAACGAATTGCCAAATCCAGCGTCTGGGACAACGCACGCAATAAGGCTTCGTGCGTTGTTCGTATTGCAGATGTGGTTGAAACCGATCCGCCAGTTTCCACGATCGACTTCGGAAATATGGGTCGCATTGACCCAATACCTCGGATGCGGTACGAACGCGGGATCTTGGAGGTCCGCCAGACCTGCTCTTACGGCCACCCCTTGACTGCTGATGCTATTGGGATTGATGCGAACGCCCGCATAGCGGTGGTTGTGAATCTGGATCATCTTGCCTTCGTAGAGGGGCATCCAGTCACCGGAAGGACTGGCGAAGCGGTTAGCTCCCAGGTGCCATGCACCCTCCGTCTCATCGAGCTCCTTGCGGGTGCGGAACAGGCCGGAGTCGCTGGTCATGTGGAACATCGTCTTGTATTTCACCGGCCATGCCTTAACTTCCCCGCCCGTTGACCGATCAACGAGGATCGGCAGGCGGCTGTAGATCGCCGAGGTCAGTTCGGCGTCACGGCGGAACCGGAAGATCGGTACGGTTCCGGTGTTTGGATTGACCCGTCGCAAGAGATTCGCGGATACGCGAAAACGTCGATTGGAGTCGTTGAATTGTTCCCACGACGAGATGCGGACACAGAAATCAAAGTCAGAGAAATGGTGCTGGGACTCTGCGAACACAAATACCGACGGCTGTTCCTCATGATGAATATCTGGGAAAAGCCATCCACGCCGGTTCTCGAAAGCGAAGAACACCTTCACGGAACGAGTGCGAATCCGTTTAGCGAAGAACGGTGCCGAAGTTTTGTCCGTCGCAATACCGATTGGGGTCAGTAGCCCCACCATGCCACCGGGTGCGACGAGCGTCATCGCCCGCTCCACGAACAGAGAGTAGGTGTTCACATCGCCACGAGAAAGATACGGATAATCGCCGCTCGTCCGCGCAATCCGGACAGCGGACTCGGCCCGCTCGCTCGCACGTTCAAACTCTGAGGCAAGCGGGTCCCCTGCATCGCGCAACGCGGCGATCATGCGCTTTCGGTCAGCGGCCCGCTGCGCGTGTGCGATCTCAGGGTGGCGGGCAGCGAACCACTCAACTTGCTGCAACTTCATTCGCTCCCAGGGTGGATTGCCGATCACCGCGTCGAATCCGCCATGCAGCTCGGCGGCTTCCCACTCCGACCACACACCGGGGAAAGTCACCTGCCAATTGAAAAAGTGTTCTTCACTGTGAATCTGCTTTGCTTTGTCAAGCAGTTCGGAAAATCGCTCACTGCCCTCTATCTCCGTTGAGACTTTGACTGTGCCCGAGGCAATGTCCACAGGGTCCCCGAAGATTCCGGTGAAGTATGCAAAAAGCGCATTCTTGTCGTCGCGATTACGGATATGAAGCCAATCGAAGGCAAGGACCAGAGACAGGAACGCATCTAATGGCGTCGTCATCGCCTCGATTTCAGCGAACACTTCCGCAGAACGGTGGGCTTCCGCAATCTCGGCATCGGTCAGTCCCTCGATAATCTGCATGGGAGCCGCAGCCCGTGTGGCCCGTTGTAGTGGCCCTTTCAAAAAAAGTGGGCCGCCTTGCTCCTTCGCCTTGTCGATGCCGACACGGACCCATGAACCGAACAAACTATCGCCGCAACGAAGGTGATGATCCAAGAAACTCAACGGTGCCCCGACTGTGAACGTGTGTAGCCAGAGCGCGACCTTGGCCAGTTCGACGGCCATGGGGTTCTTGTCGACGCCGTAGACGCAGCGCTTGAGAACCATGCGTCGGACGATATGCCGGTCGTCGAGTTGTTGCGCATCGATGGTCCAACCTCGGTCCTCGGCGTTGCCTATGATCGTGTTTCGGATCACGTCGATCCTCTCGGTCAACGGCGAGATGTAATCGTCAATCAAGGCTTCCGCCTCGGCCATGGCAGAGATCACTCGATCAGCGAGGTGATCCACCAAGTTGACCAGAAAATGTCCTGAACCCATGGCGGGATCGCAGATTTTCAGGTCGAGCAGCTTCTCGGCCGGATCGACGCGCTTCAATTGACCTATCTTGCGGTCTTCAGGCAGATGACTCGTGGAGAGATCGGAAATCTTAGCAGCGAAGGCGTCCATCCGAGACTGGACTAGTGGTTCTACCGTTTCCTTGATGATCAGGCCGACCAGATCGTCGGGCGTGTAATAGCTGCCAGATCCCTTCCGTGCAAAGACGTTCGGGCGAACGACAATCTCACGGCCGGCGCGAACGATCTCCTGTTCGATCAAGCGTTCGTAGATCGTGCCAAGCTGCTGAACGCCGAGATCGCGATAATTGATGTAGCGGCGGCCATTGGGGGTTTGCTCAAATGAAAGCGCGTCAATGACATTGGCCATTACTTCATCGCTGAGCCGAATGTTGTTGAGCAGTGGCACGCGTGGCCGGTCGAAAAGCCCGCCGTTGTAGGGTGGTAGGCCGATGGACTCGTCTCCTTGATCGATGGCCCGGCAAAGGTCGTCAACGGCCGACCAGTACCGGGCGGCTTGTGCGGAGAAGACATCACCACGATCTTTGCGTCGCCCGACATCACCGCGCACCTTCTCACGTAGCGCGTAGTCGTCGTAACTCGTATTGCGTACAGGTAAAAGGTCACGATCCTCGGCGTAGAAGATGAACAGGAGACGATAGAGGAGAACCAGGGCGGCCTCGCGCACGTCCGGCAATGATGACTCGGGCGTGTTGGCTGCGATGGCACGGGCAAGTTCGGGGAAGACTTGGTCGAAAACTAGAGCAGAAAGGCTGGCGGCGACGCGTTCCTCGTAAAACCGGCCTTCCTCAATGGCTCGCTGATGGAACGTGCGCGGGTCGGTCGTTCCCGAAAGGAAGGCTTCGCGCCGGAAGACGAGCATGAACACCTTCAGCCAGTGGCGGCGATCATCTCTTGTGATGGATAATGGCCCGTCGCTGTAGCCGGGGAGTCCGAGAAGCGCCGCTAGATTCATCTCAAAAAACTGTTCCGAGACGGAACGGGCTCCCTGATAGTAGAGCCGCCACCGGGCACCGTTCGTGAGAATGCCCCAGCGGAGCCTGCCGGTGGTCAAGTCGTCCACACGACGAAGATAGCGGAGCATCTGGGTCGACGGCGCTGTTTCCTCCCCCCGTCGCCCGGAACGGCGATCAATCGGCCGCCGCCAGCGCTTCGACTCGACCACTGCGACTCCGAACTCATAGCGCTTCCATTCTTCGGCAAAGCTGTTGGCTCGGGCCTTCGCCTCAGCGTCCGGGAACAGCAGGCCGTCGGGCACGTCCGCCCGACCGTGAGCGGAGAGGTTTTGCTGCCGCAGGCTCGCGGTCCAGCCGAGATGCACCAGGATAGGCCAGATCAGATCGTCTTCCGTCTGGCTTTCATTGGGTAAACTGGCACTTGGAAAGGCGTCGAAAACCTCCCGCACAAAGGCTTCGAAGGTGCCAAGTTCAATGGGAGAGATGTCCCGCCAGTCATCTAGATGAATGACTGAATCTTGAAGGAAATCATGGGCGAAGAGACTTCCTTGGAATGGACCGGCAATGCTCATCGCGTTCATTCTTGCACATTACGCCACCATGCCTGTGCCGATAATCCATGGTCTAGTTCACCGGCACAGGCGCGGCCTGCGCCACACGGACACCGAAAGCGACTTGGTAAGCGCGAGGGCAATGCCTGAAGCCAAGTCGGACCAAGCCTGGTGCCCGGCATGCACGGGCGAATCGTGAGAGGAGATCAGATCCAGTACGGGATCCAGGCCCAGGGAATGATTCGCATTTGGTCCGCCAGATCATTGCCGACGAATCAGCCAGAATGAGAACCGTATACGGCCACTTCATAGGGTGTACGAATTGCCTTCCCGCCAGGGATATTTTGGACGGGAGCGACCCCCCCAGGGGGTGTTGAGCAATGTGAATTGCGCAACACCCCCGCGCCCGCACCGGGCAGCAAAAAGGGGGGGTCGCTCCCGTCCACCTCCGATCTCCCCGATCGGCCACGCGGACCTGGGGGCATGGGTCCGTAACTGACTGAAAGGAAAACAGATCGGGGACAGCGCATTTGTGAATCACCGGGACCGCTTTTTGTGAATCCACCCCCCTTGTCCCATTCACATCCCGGATCGGGCGCGAGACCCTCTTTTCGCACAAACGAAACGGCCCTCCATCAGCCTTTGCGACTGCCGAGTGCGTTCACCGTCAATCACGACCTGGAAGGAGCGACCTTACACCGCTGGTTGCAACTCGACCGTCCTCTCCAGTGCGGCCGTCACCCCACGGTATGAGTCGAGAGCCCTTGCCTTCCCCGTGAGCGTGGCTACAGGTCTGAGGCACAGGCGGGCTTGTCGCGGGTCAGGCTCATCGAATAGGCCGAGCAAGGAGAACACTCGATCGGAAACGGGCCATCCGACGGCCGCAAACGAGGTGCTAGTGGGCGAAGTGTAGGACGCGATAATCCACCGTCTGGAAATCCCAACTCGGATACGGGATCCTTTGCTGGGTTGAACCCCAGGGACTGGCGAAGCAAAATGACTTGCAGGCTGGCTCCTCCTCCGGCATAGGACGAGTTGGCTCAGGGCCTGTCGGGTGCGTCACCACGTCGGCAGGCTCGACTTCGGAAATCGAAGCTCCAAATCGAACTCCTGAAGACCTGGCATTGAACCGTGCCGTCACGCTGATTTCCCAGCGCCTCGATGCCCGCTCTAGTCTGCCCCTCAAATCATGCCCGAAGCCGCTGCCGTCAAAAAGAGTGTGACCGATCCCGATTTCAGCCGTTGTACTCAGTAGTGGGAATACCCGGAGACTTCAACGGTCGGCTGACGTGGACTCACCCATGGAACGAGTAGAGTGCTGAGATATCTCGCTTTGGCACGCATCCAAGGTAGTGATGAACACAATCTTCAGCTTGGGTGATTCAACCGCTTCGCGAAACGGGACAGACGAAAGGGATAGGAGGAACCATGGTATCGAGACACAAAGTAATGTTGGTTGATTGGTACAGCCGCGTGGTGTTTGGAGTGATTGCGCTATCGCTCGCAATGCTGGCGGGCCAAGGGGCATGTTCGGTGGAACCAGTCGCCCGGGCGCAGTCTGAGCCGTGCGGGTCACCAGATCGACCGTGCTTTGTTCGGATCCCGGCTCTTGAAGAGATGATCCAGGTTGATCACCCGCGCCTGGGACCCAGGTTAAAAGTGCACGTGGTCAATCGAGTGAATACTTCTAGGTAAGACCCAGGGCGGCAGAGACGCGGGGTATAGCCTCCGAAAAAAGGGATTATGCGAGTCTGTCCGGAAGGGCAGATCGGAAACGAGGAAGGTTGTGTCGGCTGTCGGGGGCTGATTATGCTGCCTGTTTGTTGCCTGTTCAGGACGTCGAATGTTGGGAGTCAACTACTTTACCGATTCGGCGAAGAACCCGGTAATACATTGAAAACGTTAACCTTCGGTAGTTATTGACTTTGGAGCAGTCGGGACTGAAAGTCCCCCCTCCCTGGGTGCTCAGGCCTCAGGCATCAGCTCCCGGAACCGGTTCCAGACACGGTCCGCCTGCTCTCGGGTCAACGGCATTCCCGGAGGCCGCGGGACTCCGCAGTCGATTCCGAGACGCCTTCCCATGAGCTCCTTGAGGACCGCGACGTAGGGGCCGTACTCCCCGTCGAACAGGCCGAAGATCTCCGTGGCCGTGTCCTGCGCCCTCCGGGCCCGCGTCCAGTCCCCTTCCTGATACGCGTCCCAGACTTGAAGGAAGGCTTCGGGAGCCACGCCGGGCGGTCCGTCCACACACCCCACGGCTCCCTCGACCAGGGCCGGCAACATCAGGCAGCTGAAACCCTTGAAGCAGGCCAGGCCCATGCGGGCGAAGATCCAGACGTTCTTGAAATTGGCCGCCGAATGCTTGAGACCGGCCAGTTGAGGCACCTCGTCCTGGAGCCTCTTCATCAGATCGGGCGTGAACTCCAGGCCGGTGGCGTCGGGCAGGTTGTAGACGAACAGGGGCAGGCCGGCGGCCGCGCCGATGGCCTTGTAGTAGCCGATGGATTCGTCCGCGCCCGCCCCGTAGAAGGAACCGGGCAAGGCGCAGACGGCGTCGACGCCGGCGCGGGCGGCCTGTTTGGCCATGCCGGCGGCGGCCGACGTGGTCGCCGCGCCCACGTGCATGATGGTCCTTGCGCGGCCGCGGCACTGATCCGCGGCGATCTCGGCGACCCGCCGGTTCTCGCCGGGCTGGAGCAGCACGCTCTCACCGCTGCCGCCGGCCACCCAGAAACCGTGGACTCCGGCCCGGATGTTGAATTCCAGGACCTGCCGAAAAGCCTCTTCGTTGAGCCGGTCGTCCCGGTCCATGGGAGTGATGACGGCCGGATAGAGCCCTCTGAAACTGCTCATTTGGGTCCTTTCGGTGCTGGAAATTTCTTGCGTGGTGATCGGCGCGGATGCCGGAGCTACCGGAAACTCAGGCCATGATGTCCGTAATCACGTTGCCGTGGATGTCGGTGAGCCGGAAATCCCGTCCCGCGTAGCGGTAGGTCAGCCGGGTATGGTCCAGCCCCATGAGGTGCAGGATCGTGGCGTGCAGGTCGTGGATGTGCACCTTGTTTTCCACCGAGTAGTAGCCGTAGTCGTCGGTGGCGCCGTAGGAGAAGCCGGGCTTCACGCCGCCGCCGGCCATCCACATGGTGAACCCCTGGGGGTTGTGGTCCCGTCCGTCGGAGCCCTGGGCCACCGGGGTGCGTCCGAACTCGCCACCCCAGAGGACCAGCGTGTCCTGCAACAAGCCTCTTCCCTTGAGGTCCCGGAGCAGGCCGGCGATGGGCTTGTCCACTTCCCGGGCGTTCTGGGTGTGGTCCCGGCGCAGCCGCCGGTGCTGATCCCACTTGTAGCTGTGACTCACCTGGACGAAGCGGACGCCGGCCTCGGCCAGACGGCGGGCCATCAGGCACTGGCGGCCGAAATCCTCGGTCATCCGGTCGTCCAGGCCGTAAAGCTTCCGCGTGGCCTCGGATTCCCGCGAGAGATCCTGCAACCCGGGTGCCTGGGCCTGCATCCGGAACGCCAATTCGAAGGCCTGGATCCGGCCTTCCAGATTCCGGTCGGGACCCGTTTGGGCCAACTGGTGCTGATTCATCTCCCGGATGAAATCCAGGTGCATGCGCTGGATGTCCCGGGGCACCTGTTCGTTGGTGATGAAGGGGATCTTGGCGTTTTTGGCCTCGATTCGGCTGGTGCCGACGGCGGTGCCGGCGTAGGGAGCGGGCAGAAAGGCCGATCCGTAGTTGTTGGCTCCTCCGTGCCCTTGAGTGGGGCAGATGGTGATGAATCCCGGCATGTCCTGGTTCTCGCTTCCCAGGCCGTAGGTGAGCCAGGAACCGATGCTGGGCCGGACGAAGGTGTCGCTGCCGGTGTGCAACTCCAACAGGGCCGCCCCGTGACGGGAGTTGGAGGCGTGCATGGACTTGATGAAGCAGAGGTCGTCCACGAACTCGGCCACGTTGGGAAAGAGCTCGCTGACCCACTGGCCGCTCTCGCCATGCCGCTTGAACGCCCAGGGGGACTTGAGCAGGTTGAAGGTCTCGCTGGAGACCACCCGGGGACGCTGGAACGGAAACGGCTTGCCGTGGTCCCGCTGGAGCAGGGGCTTGTAGTCGAAGGTATCGACCTGGGAGGGGCCGCCGTGCATGAAGAGGAAGATGATCCGCTTGGCCCGCGGCGTGAAATGGGGCGCCCTCTGGGCCAGCGGATTGGCGGAGTCCCCAGCAACCGCGGCCACGCCCTCCTCGGCCAGGAGGCCCGCCAGGGCCAGGGAGCCGAAGCCGCAACTGCTGGCCCGTAGCATCTCCCGGCGCGAAACCCGGTTCCCCAACAGACTATTCCAATGTGAGTCCATAGCACGAACCTCTAATTCAGATACGCGAATTCACTCGACGCCATCAGCGCCTGGCAGAATCCCTGCCAGGACCGGAGGCGGCGTTCGCCGGGCTCTTCGACCCGGTCTCGCCAGCCCGCATCCATGCGGGACACGAATTCCAGGGCGCGGCGCGACTCCTCCTGGTTGGGCAGGCGGCCCAACGCACGCTCGTAGGCCACGCGGACCCGTGCGGCCTCGTCCAGGTCTTCCCTGGCCAGGAGTCCGGTGGCCATCCGCCGCGAGTTCTCCAGCACCAGAGAATCGTTCATCAGGAACAAGGCCTGCGGCGCCACCACGCTGGCGCCGCGGTCCCCGTCCGTCACCGACGGATCGGCGAAATCGAAGGCCCGCAGGAAATCGTACATGGAACTGCGCACCACCGGAAGATAGATCGACCTTCGATTCCAGTCGTAACGGGTTCCGGGCCGGATATACTCCCGGCCGCTCTGGCCCAACAACGATCCTCCCGGCTTCAGGTCCAGGTAGGCGGAAACGGCCAGGATGGAGTCGCGAATCGCCTCGGCTTCCAACTGGCGCCGGTTCATCCGCCAAAGCAGTCGATTCTCAGGATCCGTTTCCGACCCTTGGGCGGAATACCGGGTGCTCATCCGATAGGTGGCGGAAAGCATGATGAGACGATGCATCCGTTTCAGGGACCAATTCCCTTCCACGAATCGGATCGCCAGCCAGTTGAGCAAATCTGGGTGAGTGGGTGCGTCGCCCAGCCGGCCAAAGTTGTCGGTGGAGGCCACCAGCCCCCGGCCCATGTGCCAGCGCCAGATCCGGTTGACCATGACGCGAGCCGCCAAAGGATTGTCGCCGCGGGTGATCCAATCCGCCAGTTCCAGCCGTCCGCTGCTTGCCGGGTCCCGAAGCCGTTCCAGCGACTTGCGGCCCAGTCCCGGAAATCCTCGCGGCACCTTCTCACCCAGGTCCCAATGGCTGCCGCGCAGATGGATGGCCAAGTCGTCGATCTGCTGTCCTTCGGTGATTCCCATGGCCGTGGGAAGATCGGGTTTGCCTTCCTCCAGCTTCTTCCGTTCCGCTTCCAGGGCGTCCAACTCCCGGAGAGCGCCCTCGGGAAAGTACTCGGTGGTCTTCTCGGGCGGCCGGAAGGGCCCCCATTTCTCGTAGAGGATCGCTCTCATGGCCTCCAGGGCCGGATCCTCCAGCTTGGTCTCTTCGATCTCGTCGTCGGCGCGGACCGTGCTGAACTTCCTGGTGACGACTTCCCGCTCCCTCACCAGCGCCCGCCAGGCCTCCTCCGCCAGACGGAACTGCTTCTGATAGTGGGCGGCCAGCTCCGCCAGATCGGTCGCCTCAAAATCCTGGAAGAGCCTCGCCGCCGGTGACTGCCACCCCTCCCGCGATTTTCCGTCGGCCCGGGCGTGCCAGGCATAAAGCACCGAATAGGGCGCACCGCGGCTCCGGCGGAGGCGATCGATCCACTGGTACAGAAAGACGGGGTTCAGGCCGTCCCGATGGGCCACCTGGACCAGGGTCCTGGGGATCGGGGCGCCTTCCGGAAGGGGGCTGGGGGTCAACAGCAGCTTCTCGAAATAGGGAAAGCGGGTCTTGTGCTGCAGGCGCAACGTGTTGGGTCCGGCCTTGAGGTCGAAGATTCCGGCCACCATCCAACCCCCCGAGTCGGGTGAGGCGGTCCGGTTCTCGATGGCCTCGATCCCCTGCTTGACCAGGGTGCCGTTGATGTGGATATCCGCAGTGCCGGCGCCGGTCTCGGCTTCCAGAAACTCCAACTGGTAGGGGCCGGCTGCGGGGGTCCGGATGTCGTACTCGGCAAAATAGGCGTCGGGAGGCGCGTCGGAACCCTCGGCTTCGGGGATATTCGTCTTTCCCTTCTTCAACTCCCGCTCGACGTTTCCCCGCTCCCAGCTCCCCGCCTTCCGCACGGCCAGGGGTTCCCCTTCGGGATTCCGTCCTTCGAACACGCTCTTGAGGCGGATCTTCCGATACTCCGCCAACTCCTGGGCGGCCAGCAGGTAGGCGCCCACCCGGGTGCGGCCCTCCTCGACCAGCTTCTTGTTCTCCCGCCTGGTCACCGATTCGATGGCCTTGGTCTTGGCCTCGATCTTCTCCCGCTGCTGCCGCAGTTGGAGGCGGTCGTGTGCCGGAGCCAGGACATGCTCATGCCACTCGGCCACAACGTCGTGGTGTTCCATGGTCTTGGAGCTTCTGAAGATTCCTGCCAGCGAGTAGTAGTCCCGAATCGAGACGGGATCGAACTTGTGGTCGTGGCAACGGGCGCAGCCAACGGTCAGCCCCAGGAACGCCCGAAAGCTGGTATCGAGCTGCTCGTCGATGATGTCCATCCGCATCTTCACGGGGTCGTCTTCCGCCAGCATCTTGGGACCCAGGGAGAGGAATCCGGTGGCCGTCCAGCGCTCCAGCGTGGTTTCCAGATCACCCGTTTCGGGCAGGAGATCTCCGGCCAACTGCTCCCGCACGAACTGATCGTAGGGCTTGTCCCGGTTGAGGGCCTGGACCACGTAGTCCCGGTAGCGGAAGGCCGTCGTATACGCCATGTTTTCGTCCAGCCCGTTGGAATCGGCGTAGCGGGCCACGTCCAACCAGTGGCGGCCCCAACGCTCTCCGTAGCGGGGCGAGGACAGGAGACGCTCGATCAACCGGGAGTAGGCTCCCGGCGAGCGGTCCTGGAGGAAATCCCGGATCTCCTCGATGGTGGGGGGGAGGCCGGTCAGGTCGAAGGTGGCCCGCCGGATGAGGGTCCGCCGGTCCGCCGCCGGCGCCGGCTCCAGCCCTTCGGCTTCCAACCGGGCCAGGATGAATCGGTCGATGGGAGAACGGACCCAATCGACGTCCCGGACTTGTGGCCGAGAGGGTTCCGCCGGAGGCTCGAAGGCCCAGAAGCCTTCCGTCTTGGAGGCTGTCTGGTCCGGGTCGGCGGTCATCCCCCAGGGGGCGCCCATCCGCACCCAATCCGTGAGCAGGGCGATCTCCCGATCCGCCAGCCGGCCCGCCAGGGGCATGCGCAGCTTGTCATCCTGGTGGGTGACGGCGCGAATCAGCAGGCTCGACCCGGGATCGCCCGCGACCACGGGAGACCCGCGGCTGCCTCCCTTGCGAAAGCCCTCTTCCTGGTCCAGGATCAGCCCGCCCATGACCGGCTGGCTGGTGCTGGAGTGACAGGCGTAGCAGTGTTCGGCCAGGAGCGGCCGGATCTTCTTTTCGAAATACTCGCCGTCGTCCGCCGAACCGGCGAGGAGAGGCTGGGAAAGGAGCACCGCGAGCAGCCACGGCGCCGGAATTTTCCAGTTTCCAAACTCCATCGAGTCCTCCACGAACATGAGGATGCAGGCTATTTGATTCTAACATTGAGCGTCTGAGAAATTCAGCCGCACAAGCCGAGCAATGACCACTGTGGGAGGCGGCTGTGGTGGCGCCCGGAGAGGCGATTTCCGATCGCCCGTTCCTGGGTGGGGGATTGTCATCCTGGAGTCCGGCGGTTAGGAAACCGCCGCCCCATAGGAGGGGCGATTTCCGATCGCCCGTTCTTCGGTGGAAAATTGTCCTTTCCGAGTTCGGCGGTTGGGCAACTTCCGCTCCAGCCCTCTCCTGGAAAAGCTTTCCCGAATCGGTAAGAATGAGGCCGCTTCCCGGGGATGTGCCCCGTCTCTCCCGCCGGATTCTCTATGCGATCGCGAAAGAGCAGGAAGAAGCCTTCTCTCGCCACCGTCCGCTACGCCTTCAGGAAGATCATCTGGCCGCGCCGCAAGCTGCTCCTGCTGGGTCTGGCCCTGATCCTGCTGAACCGGCTGTCGGGTCTCGCCCTGCCCGCCGCCAGCAAGTTCCTCGTCGACGACGTGATCGGCAAAGGGGATGTCGAGTTGCTCCGTCTGCTGCTGGCCGGTGTGACGGTGGCCATCGCGGTTCAGGCCTTCAGCGCCTTCTTCCTCACCAAGCTCCTGAGCGTGGAGGCGCAGCACCTGATTTCCCTGCTCCGGGCGCAGGTCCAGCGCCACATCATCAATCTCCCCATCCGGTTCTTCGACAACACCAAGTCGGGCGAGCTGGTCTCCCGGATCATGACCGATGTGGAGGGCGTCCGGAACCTGGTCGGCACGGGACTCGTCCACCTCTTCGGCGGAGTCCTGACCGCCATCGGCTCCCTCTTCTTCCTCTTCAGGATCAGCGTCCTGATGACGCTTTACACCCTGGTCCCCCTCACCATCCTGGGACTGATCTCGCTGAAGGCCTTCGGTTACATCCGGCCCATCTTCCGCGAGCGGGGCAAGATCAACGCCGACGTCACCGGCCGGCTCGCCGAATCCCTGGGCGGCATCCGGGTCATCAAGGGGTTCAGCGCCGAGCGCCAGGAGATCCGCGTCTTCGAAAAGGGGGTGGCGAGGATCTTCAAAAACGTCAGGAAGTCCCTCACCGCCACCAGCCTGGTCACCAGCGCGTCGACGCTCCTTCTGGGACTGGCCAGCGTGGGGATCATGGGCCTGGGGAGCTCCATGATTCTGGAGGGCGAGATGACGGTGGGGGACTTCGTCTCCTTCACCCTCTTCCTGGGATTCCTCATCGCACCCATCGTCCAGATGGGCAACATCGGCAGCCAGATCACCGAGGCCTTCGCCGGTCTCGACCGGAGCGAAGAAATCCTGACCACGGCCCGGGAAGACGACGACCCGGGCCGGACCGTGGTCCTGGACGAGGTGGAAGGCCATGTCGTCTTCCAAGACGTAACCTTCTCCTACGAGCCGGGGAACCCGGTGTTGAAGGAAGTGAGCTTCGACGCTCCCGCCGGAAGCGTGACGGCGTTGGTGGGAAGCTCGGGATCGGGGAAGACGACGCTGGCCGGCCTGGCGGCCTCCTTCCTGAAGCCGGACCAGGGCCGGGTCCTGGTTGACGGCCGCGACCTGTCCACGGTGACTCTGCAATCGTACCGGTCCCGGCTGGGAGTCGTGCTTCAGGACGACTTCCTGTACGAGGGAACCATCCGCGAGAACATCCTCTTCGGCCGGCCCCAAGCCAGCGAGGAGGAGCTGCTGGAAGCCGTGCGGGCCTCCCATGTCAAGGAGTTCACCGACCAATTCGACCAGGGACTCGAGACCCTCATCGGAGAGCGGGGCGTGAAGCTCTCGGGAGGCCAGCGCCAGCGGGTCTCCATCGCCCGGGCCCTCTTGGCCGATCCCAGGATTCTGATCCTGGACGAAGCCACCTCCAATCTGGACACCGAAAGCGAACTCTATATCCAACAGAGCCTGGCCGGACTGTTGCGGGGACGCACCACCTTCGTCATCGCCCATCGTCTCAGCACCATTCGCCAAGCACATCAGATCCTGGTGGTGGAGGCGGGCGAGATCGTGGAACGGGGCGGCCACGAGGAGTTGATCCGGCAGCAGGGCCGTTATTTCCGGCTTTACACTTACCAGGCACGAATCTGATGGGTACGATGGGCGTCCATGGCTACAATCGTGGCGCTGCCAGCCACACCGATGGCGGTACCGGGAGGCCTGTCTTTCTACTCGGTGTCGTGAGCTGAGCGATGCAGTCAGGCGACGCCAGGGCAGGCACTCCGCGACTCGGTCTGGTGTTCGGCATCGCGCTGTCCACCTACCTGTCCCACGCGCTCATCCGCTACAGCACGCCGCTGTATTTCAGCGCCCTCGAATATCCCAGGGACGCCTACGAAACCTTCAGCTTCTACTGGCTGGTCGCCTTCATCGCAGGCTCCACCCTCTCCGGCCTGCTGGCGTCCCGAGTCGACGAGCGCGACGTCTGGTCCAGCGGCGTCGCCGGGTTTGCCGGGCTGGGTCTGCTGCTGATCTTCATTCCGGGCTACTGGGTGGTCCCCTTTGCGGGACTGCTGTACGGGATCACGGCCGCCGCACAATGGGTCGGGGCCATGGCCTTCGTCCAGACCGCGGCTACGGGCAAGCGGGGATGGGCCAACGCCCTGCTGATGATTGCCCTCGGCGGAGGCAGCTTCCTGGGAGCCCCTTTGGGCGCGGCGATTCTGACGTGGACGTCCAACGGGAACCCATCTCCCGGAGACTTCGTTCCCACACTCTGGTTTCATACGGCCCTGTGCGTTGCAGGCGCCCTGCTGATCCGGACCGTGGCGAGACACGCGGGGCCGGTTCGGCGCCAGCTCGTGGAGGAAGACTGGAAAACCAATTTCTCCCTGTTGCGCATGCCCCGGTATCTGGCCATGGTCATTCCCCTGAGCCTCATGGGCGGACCCGTATTCCAGACCGTCAACATCTACCTGCCGTACCGGGCCGAAGCCGAGGAAATCGCGCTGAAGGTGGGCGCCGTGGACCAGGGCTGGTCCACGCTCCTCACCGCCGGCTACGGCATGCAGTTCCTGGGCGGGCTTTTCATCATCCTCATCGCCGGGAAGAAGGCCGGCGCCCTCATGGCCGCGGCGGTGCTGGGAGCGTATGCCGCCAGTAGCCTGGGCATCGGTCTGTCCCCCAACGTCTACGGGGTAGTGTTGTTCACCGCACTGTTCGAGTTTCTGAGGCAACTCATGCGCTGGTCTCAGACCGGCTACATCACCGAGCACATGCCCATCGAGTTGCGAGGTCCAGCCATCGGGTTCTCCACCACCCTGAGCGGGCTCGCCTCCACTCTGTTCGCCACGGTGATGAGGAACCTGCAGTCGCCTGACAGTCCTGATTTTTCCTCGTCCCTTCCCTTTTACGTGGGAGGCTGCATCGGACTGACCGGCGCCGTGTTGTTGTTGATTGCTCACTATTCGATCCTGAAGCCGAAGGAGAACCATCGCTGATGTCCATGGCCGACAGCCGCTGGCAACGTATCGCAACCTTATGCGGCCTCTATGCCGCCCAGGGGCTCCCCTGGGGGTTCATGACCATCGCCCTGATCTCGTACCTGACCGCCCAAGGCGTCAACGAGGCTCGGGCCGGTGAACTGGCCGCCATCGTCCTGGTCCCCTGGACCTTCAAGCTGGTCTGGGCGCCGCTAATCGACACCGTGACCATCCGCTCCATGGGCCGGCGCCGCCCCTGGATCATCGGTGCGGAACTGATGATGGGCGTCACCATGCTGGGGCTGCTCCTCATGGGCAACCTGGAGGGCGACCTTCAGTTCCTGGGTTGGATGTTCTTCATACACAACTGCTTCGCCTCGCTGCAGGACGTCGCCACCGATGCCTTGGCAGTGGACATCCTGCCCCGGAACGAATATGGGCAGGTCAACGGCTTGATGTGGGGTTCCAAGCTGGTGGGCAAGGGGGTCGGCGCCGGTCTCATGGCCGTGGTGATGAGCCACTGGGGGATCCCGGCTGCGGTCCTGGTGCAGTTCGCCTTCATGGTGGTCATCATGCTGCTGCCCCTGCTGCTGCTGGAGAGGTCGGGGGAAAAGCGCTTTCCCTGGAGCCGGGGCCAAGCTTCCGAAGACGTGAAGGCTCCCAGCGTCCGCAGTCCCATGGAGGTCCTTCGGGACATGCGTTACGGCTTCGCCCTGAGCTCCATGTACGTTTTCGCCCTCCTCGCGCTCGTCAAGACCATCGGCTTTGGCGTGACGGAGATCGTTTCCAAGGCCCTCTACACGCAACAGTTGGGATGGAGCTTCGTGGATGTCTCCCTGGTCTCATCCTACGCTGTGGTTCCCGAATTCCTGGGAGCCATCGGTGCCGGGTTCCTGGCCGACCGCTTCGGGCGCCGCCGCGTCATGGGTGTCAGCTTGGGAGCCTCGGCTCTCCTGGCTTTGCTCTTCGGGGCCCTGCCCGGACTCTGGTCCGACTCGTGGTTCACGATCCTCTACCTGATTGCAGCGCCGGCGCTTTGGGCGGTGGTCGGCGTCAGTTTCCTTTCTTTCTCCATGCGGATCACCTGGACCCGTTCAGCAGCCACCATCTTCACCACCTACATGACCCTCTCCAACGTGGGTCACGTCATCGGGAACTGGATGGCCGGACCGGTCCGCGAGGTCTTTTCCTACGAGCACTCGTTCCTGGTCTCGGGCCTGATGATCATCGTGCCCATCCTCCTGCTCCCGCTGGTTCGGCCTGCGCAGGTCGACCGGGCCCGGAGGTTGGACGAGACGATGGCGTAGACTGGAGTCTGAGAACTTTGACAATCGTCCAAGTCGGATGGGAGACTTGAGTAAGACTCGATAACACACAGCTAGAGGCAATATGGCCAGAACCAGCAGGACCATTACGTTCTCGCTGCCGCCCGAGTTGGCGGACAGGGTCGACGAGATCTTGAAGCAGGAAGGCCGCACCAGGAGCGCACTTCTGCGAACGGCACTGCTCCGGTACATCGAGGAGTGCGAATGGAGGCAGTTGCTCCAGTATGGTGAACGGCGGACGAGGGAGAAGGGCATCGGTCCAGAGGATGTGGGGCTCCTGGTTGAGGAGTTTCGGGCCGAGACAGCCGCTTCTCGCTCATGAGGGTCGTTCTGGACACCAACGTCATTGTCTCCGGCCTGAACTTTCCTGGAAACGAGCGTCTCGTTCTCGATCTGGCCCGCCGAGGGCGGTATGCATTGGTCCTCTCCCCGTTGATTTTGGATGAGGTTCGTGGAGTATTGGTGCGGAAGTTCGGTTGGAAGGAGACAGTTTCGGACCGCGCGATTGCAATGTTAGGCGATTCGGCAACCATCATTGAGCCCCGACAGTTGCCAAACGTAATCGTGAATAACGAAGCCGACAACCAGATCCTGGCGTGCGCGGTCGAATCCGCTGCCGATTTTCTCGTAACGGGTGACCGGCGGCATCTGTTGCCCCTCGGAGAACACCGCGGCACCAAGATCGTCAACGCTCCCCGGTTTCTCTCAACACTTGGAGTCTAGGCTCTTTCGTTCCGGGACTCGGGATCGGTGTGCATTCGCCGATCGAGTAGAATGGCGCTCATGGACACTCAGAAACCACAACATCGGATCGACGTCCTGGAGCACGGCCGCGACCGGGACGGAAACGAGCATGCGACCGACCGGCGGCTCTTCATGCAGCTTCACGTTTTCAGCGGCTGCCGCGATACGCGACCCCTGATCGAACAGCTCAAGGCGAGCGGCCTGAGGCCCGCCGTGCTTTATCTGGATCTGAATCACCCTCAAGGGGTTGGACTCCTGACCATGTCCGAGGATCCGGCCGACTTCGTCACCGCGGTGCGTCCATTCCTCAACTCCGGGTCCTTCGGCTCCCTCACGCTGCGGCCCGAGTTCACCATGCTGGGAAGGAGCTACGCCAGCGGATACGAGCCCGACGTCGAGGACTGGCTCGTCGGACGTCCTCAACGCACGGCCCTGAATCCGGATTGGCCATGGGCCATCTGGTATCCCCTGCGCCGCACCGGCGCCTTCAATGCCCAGCCGCAGAACGTGCAGCAGAGCATACTGCGGGAACACGGCGGGGTCGGCCGGCTCTACGGACAACAGGATCTCGCCCACGACATCCGGCTGGCCTGCCACGGGATCGACACCAACGACAACGAGTTCGTCATCGGCCTGGTGGGCAAGGAACTGCATCCGCTCTCCCATTTGGTCCAGCGAATGCGCCGGACGCGGCAGACCTCGGAGTTCATGCAGCAGATGGGACCGTTTTTCGTGGGACGGTCGCTGTGGCGGAGCCCGATGGTGTAAACGGGCATCCTGTTGTGATGGGTGACTGTCTCGTCGGGTGCTCGCCGGTTGCGCACTTAAGAGTTCGGCGACTAAGAAGTCGCCTCTCCCGGCGGCAGGAAAGCCGCCGCTTGCGGCGACAAGAAAGTCGCCGCTCCGCTCCCATGGGCATTTGTTATGCTGACCGGAAAAGGAGGAAGCTGATGAGTTTCTTCAACCGGCACTTCTTCGTTGGTCTGGCGGCAGGTGTGGGACTCACGGTGGCACTGATCGCAGCCGCCGGCGTTTTGATGATGCTCCAGGTCAAACACCGGATGGGCGACCTGGACGACTTGGGGGATCGAGCGGGAGGCCTGGCCCCGCCGCCGTTACCCGTTGAGAGATCGCTCGCCGACTTCGAGTGGAAGCTCCAGGGTCTGGAGGGGGAGGAGACGTCGTTGGCCGCATTCGAGGGAAAGGTGCTTTTCGTCAATCTCTGGGCCACGTGGTGCGGCCCGTGCGTGGTCGAAATGCCCAGCATCCAGCGCCTCTACGAACAGTTTCAGCAGGAGGACGTGAAGTTTCTCCTGGTCTCCGACGAGCCGCCGGACGTGGTCGAGCCGTTCGTCCAGGAGAAGGGGTGGGAACTGCCCATGTATGTCTCGAGCGACGAAAAGCCCTCCGTCTTCGAGAGTCGTGGGATTCCGGCCACCTTCATTCTGGACCGGGAGGGCCGGATCGTGTTTCGCCACGTGGGAAGCGCCCGGTGGGACGACGAATCGGCCATCCGCTTTTTGAACGGGCTGCTGGAGAAGAAAGCCGTCGAAGGAGACAGCACATGAGCGAGGGACGACAGGGACCGCGTGTCCTGGTCACGGACTATGCCTGGCCGACGCTCGATCCGGAAAAGGAGATCCTGGGGCGGATCGGAGCCTCTCTGATGGTGGCTTCGACCGGCGAAGAGGACGAGTTGGTGGAGATGGCCCCCCGGGCCGACGCCATCCTGACCTGCTGGAAGGCGGTGTCGACGCGGACGATCCGGGAGGCCGCGCGCTGCCGGATCATCGCCCGCTACGGGATCGGGCTGGACAACATCGACATCCCGTTCGCCACGGAGCAAGGCGTCATCGTGACCAACGTTCCCGCCTATTGCCTGGAAGAGGTCACCGACCAGGCGCTGGCGTTGCTTCTGGCCTCGGCCCGCAAGGTCGTCCTCTTCGACCGGGAGGCCAAGGCAGGCCGCTACGGAATGGCGCCGGGCCGGCCCATCTTCCGGATCCGCGGACGGACTTTGGGAATAGTCGGATTCGGCAAGATCGGACGCACGCTGGGACGCAAGGCCCGGGGCTTGGGTCTCAAGATCGCGGCCTTCGACCCCTACCTGGACGACGCCACGGTACGGGAGCAGGGCGCGGAGCCGATGAAGCTGGACCGCCTGATGGAGGTCAGCGACTACATCTCCATCCATGTCCCGCTCAACGACGAGACGCACCACCTCTTCAACCGCGACGCCTTTCGGCGGATGCGTCCCGAGGCCTTCCTCATCAATACCTCCAGGGGAGCCGTGGTGGACACGGCCGCGTTGGTGGAGGCGCTCGATGCGGGTGAGATCGCAGGCGCCGGATTGGACGTGCTCCCCCAGGAACCGCCGGACCCGGACGACCCGGTGGTGCTCCATCCCAAGGTCATCATCACTCCCCACGCCTCTTTCTATTCCCAGGAGTCGCTCCTGGAGTTGCAGACCACGGCGGCCCGGCAAGTCGCCGACGTCCTGTCGGGCAAGGTCCCGGACTGGGTCGTGAATCCGGACGTTCTTGGCCGGTCCAGTCTCCGAGCCACCATCGCCTCGTAGTCGGCGTGCCTCAACCGCGGGCGAGTTGATCCCGCTGCGCGGCGCGCTCCCGATCGAAACCGGGAACGCACGGTTTCTGGATGCGCACTCCTGCGAAGACCCGACCGGCACCGCCAGAGTTTGGGAAACTTCAATAGAATGAATTGAAAAGCCTGACGATGAGAACTGTCTCGTGAAACGCTCAACGACGCGGTGAGAGATCCAGACCGGAACAGGAGGCAACGGAGCACCATGGAAAGAACCATCTGGGATGTGGCGCGTCAGCAATTCTTCGAAGCGGCCGAGCTGACCGATCTGGACGACGATCTGAAGGAGATTCTGAGCCATTGCAACCGCGACCTGACCGTCCGGTTTCCGGTCTGCATGGACGACGGTTCCATCCGGGTCTTCGAAGGCTACCGGGTTCAGCACAATCAGGCCCGGGGACCCACCAAGGGCGGCATTCGTTTCTCACCCGAGGTGACCCTCGACGAGGTGAGGGCCCTGGCCATGTGGATGACGTGGAAGACCGCCGTGGTGCGGATTCCGTACGGCGGGGCCAAGGGGGGCGTCATCTGCGACCCGCACAACATGAGCCTGGGAGAGTTGGAGAACCTGACCCGCCGGTATGCTTCCGAAATCTCCATCATCGTGGGCCGGGAGAAGGACATTCCGGCTCCCGACGTCAACACCAATCCCCAGATCATGGCCTGGTTCATGGACACGCTCTCCATGCGGAGCGGTTTCTCGGACACGGGCGTGGTCACGGGCAAGCCCATCGAGATCGGCGGCTCCCTGGGACGTCTGGACGCCACGTCGCGGGGATGCCTCTACGTCGCCGAAGAAGCGCTCAAGGAGCGCGGGGAGACGCTGGAGGGCAAGACCGTTGCCATTCAGGGATTCGGAAACGCCGGCAGCTTCGCCGCTTCCCTCTTCGCCCGGGCCGGCGCCCGGATCGTGGCGGTTTGCGACTCCCGCGGAGGCGTCTACAACTCGAACGGGCTGGACGTGGCCCGGCTGATGCGGCTCAAAGAGAAAAATACGACGGCGGCCGAATATCCGGACGGGGACCGGGTGGATCCGAAGCAGCTCCTGGAACAACCCTGCGACATATTGATTCCGGCGGCCGTCGAGGACCAGATCACCGAGGCCAACGCCGACCGGATTCAGGCCCGCATCGTGGTCGAGGCCGCCAACGGCCCCACGACTCCCGAGGCGGATCAGATTCTGAACGACCGGGGCGTGACGGTGCTCCCCGACGTGCTGGCCAATGCCGGCGGCGTGACCGTGTCGTACTTTGAATGGGTGCAGGACCTGGGCTCCTTTTTCTGGGACGAGGACAGGGTCTACCGTGAACTGAAGCGGGTCATGACGGCCGCCTACCGCGACGTTTCGGCCGAGCTGGACCGGCTCCAAAGTCTTCACGGCCCGCAGATCAACCACCGGCAGGCCGCCTACGTCCTGGCCATCCAGCGGGTGGCCCGGGCCACCCAGCTTCGGGGAATCTATCCCTGAGCGGCAGGAACGGGGGTTTGTCAGCCGCGGTTCCGGTCCGGAGACAAGAATTCCCCCCTCCCAGGGTGACGTCTTGCTTCGCAGAAACGTGAACCACGGCGGCTTTTTCGGAAGTATCGGTTAGCATACCGGTCTTGCGAAAAAAGCCCCGGCGGGCGTATTCTTGATACTAATTCGTCCAGGAGGGCGTGGCGAATCCACACGGTTGCTCGGCGCGGGCAGATAAAACGATGGCGTTTACCAGATCCGCAATTCCACTTGTCATAGCCTTGGCGATCGTTTCGGCTTCCGCGGCGGAAGGCTCGACCGCGAGGCGTCCGGATCCGACGGTCGAGTTCAGCCGGGACATCCGGCCGATACTTTCTGACAAGTGCTTCGCCTGTCACGGGCCCGACGAAAACAAGCGCATGAGTCCCTTGCGCCTGGACACGCGGGATGGCGCTCTGGCCGATCTGGGCGGGCGCTACGCTATCGTTCCCGGAGACCCGGAAGGAAGCGGCCTCATCGGCCGGGTGAATTCCGTGGACAGCGTCACCCGAATGCCCCCCAGCTACTCGGGGAAAACCCTCTCGGATCAGGAAAGAGATCTGCTGCGAAGCTGGATCGAGCAGGGGGCCGAGTGGCAGAGCCACTGGTCGTTCCATCCCCCCGGACGGCCGGAACCGCCGAGTGTCAGCGACCCGGACTGGGTCCGGAATCCCATCGACCGATTCGTTCTGGCCCGTCTGGATGCGGCCGGGTTGAAGCCGTCTCCCGAGGCCGATCCGGCCACGCTGCTTCGCCGGGTCTCGCTGGACCTGACCGGCTTTCCACCTGAGCCGGAAGCCATGGACCGCTTTTTGGAAGACCCCACCGACGGCGCCTACGAGCGGGCGGTCGACCGGTTGCTCCACTCCACCCGCTACGGCGAGCGCATGGCCATTCGTTGGCTGGACGCCGCCCGCTACGCCGACACAAACGGCTACCAGACCGACGCCGAGCGCACCATGTGGCCCTGGCGCGACTGGGTGATCGAGGCCTTCAACCGGAACCTCCCCTTCGACGAGTTCACCGTCGAGCAGATCGCAGGCGACATGCTGCCGGACGCCACACTGGATCAGCGGATCGCCAGCGCCTTCAATCGCAACCACCGGGGCAACGGCGAGGGCGGAATCATTCCCGAGGAATACCGGGTGGAATACGTGGTGGATCGCGTTGAAACCACCTCCACCGTCTGGTTGGGGCTGACCATGGGCTGCGCCCGGTGTCACGATCACAAGTACGACCCGCTTTCGCAGCGCGAGTTCTACGAGATGTTCGCCTACTTCAACAACATCCCGGAGAAAGGGCGCGCGCTCAAGTACGGGAACTCTCCCCCTTACATCCAGGCGCCGACGGACGCTCAGCAGCGCCGGTTGAAGGAGTTGGAGGCGGAGCTGGCCGAGGCGAAAGAGAAATTCGAAGAGCAGGGACCCGAACTGGACCGGCTCCAGAAATCGTGGGAAGAAGCGCTCGCGAACTCGAGCCTGGTGAACTGGACTCTGCGCGACGATCTGGAGGTCGCCTACTCCCTGGACGGGCACCTGACGGCCGAGACACCGGGAGCAGAGCCGCCCGTCGCCCGTCTCCTGGACGGAGTGCCCCACTTCGTTCCGGGTCCCATGGGGACGGCGGCCAGCTTCGACGACAAGAGATACGTAGACGCCGGCACGGTGGCCGCCTTCGGCGTCACCGACCGCTTCACCCTGGCGGCATGGGTCCGGCCCGAGACCACCGAGGGCGCCATTCTCTCCAAGACCCAGACCGAGTTCGAGGGAGAGGGTCATGGCTCCCGCGGCTACGGACTCTTTTTGCGCGACGGGAAGCTCCAGTTGAACCTGATCGTGCGCTGGCTGGATGACGCCCTGCGCGTCGAGACCGTCGAGACGCTGAAGCCCGGCGAATGGCGCCATGTGGCCGCGACCTACGACGCCTCGTTCCAGGCCGGGGGCATCCGGATCTACATCGACGGCAGGCCGGCGCCGATCCGGGTCCTGCTGGACTTCATGAACCAGAACTTCTACGTCAAGGATCCGTTGCGGATCGGCGCGGCCGGTCCCGAGGAACGGTTCCGGGGTCAGATCGACGACGTTCGAATCTACCGCGGCGTCCTTCCTCCGGAGCGCGTCGCCGTCCTTGCCACCAGCCGGAGCTTGGACCAGATCGCCAGGATCCCGCGGGGCGAAAGGACTCCGGGGCAGATCGAAAAGCTGCGCCTCGGCTTTTTGGACCAGTACGCACCGGTGGAAATGCGGGACAGTTGGCGGAGGGTCCTGGACTTGGCGGCCGATCGAAAGCGGCTGGTCCAGAGCTTTCCCACCGTCATGGTGATGCAGGAGCGCACCAACCCCAGAGAGACCTTCATCCTGGACCGGGGAGCCTACGACAGCCCGACGGAGAAGGTCGGTCCCGCCGTCCCCGCCCTGTTCTCGGGACTCGGGAACGGCGCGCCCGCCAATCGGCTGGAATTCGCCCGCTGGCTGGTGGACCCGGCCAACCCATTGACGTCCCGCGTCACCGTCAACCGTTTCTGGCAGATGTATTTTGGGCAGGGCCTGGTCCGGACGGCGGAGAATTTCGGCTCCCAGGGAGAGTGGCCCACCCATCCCCTCCTGCTGGACTGGCTGGCCACCGAGTTCATGGATTCAGGCTGGGACCTGAAGGCGTTCCAACGGGCCATCGTCTTGAGCGCCACTTATCGGCAGTCTTCCCAGTCCGCTCCGGAACTCCGGTCGCAGGACCCCCAGAATCGCCTGCTGGCCCGGGGCCCGCGCTTCCGCCTGCCGGCCGAAGTGATTCGGGACCAGGCTTTGTTCCTGTCCGGCCTGATGGTGGAAAGAAATGGAGGTCCGTCCGTGAAGCCGTATCAGCCGGACGGGCTGTGGGAAGAGCTCACCAGCGGACAGTTCTACAACCAGAGTGAAGGCGAGGACCTCTATCGGAGAAGCCTCTACACCTACTGGAAGCGGACGATCGCTCCTCCCTTCATGCTCACGTTCGATTCGTCGGGCAGAGAGGCGTGCGAGGTGCTGGAGACACGGACCAACACGCCGCTGCAGGCCTTGAACCTGATGAACGACGTGACCTACGTGGAGGCCGCCCGCTTTCTGGCTCAGCGGATGATGCTGGAGGGGGGCGCCTCGCCCGAGGAACGGATCGGATTCGCCTACCGGCTGGCCACGGGCCGGCGGCCCGACGCCCGGAGAGAGGCGATCCTCCTGGAGAGCTTTCGCCACCATCTGTCAAATTACGAAGAGGATCGAAAGGCGGCGCTCCAACTGGTGAGCCAGGGAGAGAGAGCCCGAAATCCGGAGTTGGACTTGGCGGAGCTGGCCTCATACACGACAGTGGCCAGCCTGATCCTGAACCTGGACGAGACCATCTCCAAGGAATAAGAAATGGATCCACGACCTGAAATGGGTCTGCTCCTGACCCGGCGTCACTTCTTCGGGCTCGGGAGCACAGGCATCGGGACGGCGGCTCTGGCGACGCTCCTGAACCGTGACCTGGGCGCTGCGGTTCTGGGAAGGGCCTCCTCCTCCGGGGACACGACCGGCGGGTTGCCCGGCCTTCCCCATTACGCCCCCACCGCCAAACGGGTGATCTACCTGTTTCAATCGGGGGCCCCGTCGCAAATGGAGCTTTTCGACTACAAGCCGGGACTGCAGGACCTGCGAGGAACGGAGCTTCCCGACTCCATCCGCAAAGGGCAGCGCCTGACCGGCATGACGGCCACCCAGTCCAGCTTCCCGGTGGCTCCCACGCTGTTCAAGTTCGGCCAGCACGGCCCGTCAGGCGCTTGGGTCAGCGAACTCATGCCGCATACGGCCGGGATCGCCGACGACATCAGTTTCGTGAAATCGATGCACACGGAGGCCATCAATCACGATCCGGCGGTCACCTTCTTCCAGACCGGAGCCCAGTTGGCCGGCCGGCCCAGCATCGGCTCCTGGATCTCCTACGGTCTGGGCAGCGACACCGAGGACCTGCCGTCATTCGTGGTCATGGTCTCCATGGGAACGGGTGCGCCCGGCGGTCAGCCTCTTTACGACCGGCTCTGGGGCAGCGGTTTCCTACCGACACGCTACCAGGGGGTGAAGTTCCGGTCCGTGGGAGACCCGGTCCTGTACCTTTCGAATCCACCCGGTTTGAATCGGGCCAGCCGTCGGCGTTTTCTGGACGATCTGGGCCGCCTCAACGAGCTCAAGGCCCGGGAGTACCACGACCCCGAGATCAACACGCGGATCTCTCAGTACGAGATGGCCTACCGGATGCAGGCGTCGGTCCCGGATCTGACCGATCTCTCGGACGAGCCGGAGCGGATCTTCGAACTGTACGGCCCCGAGTCCCGGAAGCCGGGCACCTTCGCGGCCAACTGCCTGCTGGCGCGGCGTCTGGCCGAGCGAGGCGTACGGTTCATCCAACTCTTTCACCGGGGCTGGGATCAGCACAACCGCCTTCCCAAGCAGATCCGGGGCCAGTGCTACGATACGGACCAACCGTCGGCCGCCCTGGTTCAGGACCTCAAGGAACGAGGGCTACTGGAGGACACCCTGGTGATCTGGGGAGGAGAGTTCGGACGAACGGTCTACTCCCAGGGGCGTCTCACCGAGGACGACTACGGGCGGGACCATCATCCCCGTTGCTTCACCATCTGGTTAGCCGGAGGGGGCATCCAACCGGGAATCGTCCATGGAGAGACCGACGACTTCAGCTACAACATCACCCGGGACCCGGTCCACGTCCATGATCTCCAGGCCACCATCCTTCACTGCCTGGGAATCGACCACACCCGCTTGACCTACAAGTACCAGGGCCGGGACTTCAGGCTCACCGACGTGCATGGCCACTTGGTGAAACCGATCCTCTCCTGACCGGCTATTCATCTCCGCAGAAAGGAGTTACGGCATGGGCACCTTGCTCACGGTGGCCGCGCTCACACTGATTATTTCGGGATTGTGCTCGCTCTTCGAGGCGACTCTGTACTCGACGACGGTCCCCAGCCTCGAGGCCGCCCGGGCCAAAGGCCGGAGACGCCACTTGGCGCGGCGCTTCCTGACCATGAAGACGTCCATCGCCCGCCCCACCTCGGCCATCCTGATCCTGAACACCCTCGCCAATACGGGCGGCGCCACCATCGCCGGAATGTACGCCGCCCAGGTCCTGGGGGTGTCCTGGGTCCCGGTCTTTTCAGGGGGCCTGACCCTGGGAATTCTGCTGTTGTCGGAAATCCTGCCCAAAACCTACGGCGCCGTTCATTGGCGCCGGCTCTGGCCCTTCATCGTCTGGCCGTTGGCGGGCATGGAGAAGCTCTTCTACCCGGTCATCCGGTCTCTGGAGGGGCTGACCCGGCTGCTGACCCGCCGGGCTCCGGTGGGCCAGCCGACCGAGGGAGAGATTCTCTCCATGATCCGGTTGGGCGCCCGTTCGGGAGAGTTGAGCCCCACCGAACTGCAACTTTTGAACTCCGTCTTCCGCTTCGACGAGATGGTCTGCCGACAGGCCATGGTGCCGCGCCGCGAGGTCGCCTTTCTGAGATTGGACGATCATCTGGACGAAGCCCTGGCGCTGGCGCGGCAGACGCGCCACTCCCGCTATCCGCTTTGCCGGACGTCGCTGGATGACGCCATGGGCCTGATCCACGTTAAAGACCTCCTCAATGTCCCCCGGGATCAGAGCCCGGACCTGGTCTCCCTGGCCCGATCCTTCCCGGCGATCCCGGAAACCCTGCCCTTGAGCAAGCTGTTGCGGCGCATGCAGGCCGAACGCCTCCACATGGCCCTGGTGGTGGACGAACATGGGACCGCGGTGGGGGTCATCACCCTGGAGAACGTGCTGGAGGAACTGGTGGGAGCGGTTCAGGACGAGTTCGACCAGGAGGCGCCGGACATTGTGGCCGATGGCCAGGATCGATTCCGGGTCCGGGGTCAGATCTCTCTGGGCTGGCTCAACCAGGAGCTGGAGCTGGAACTGGAGGCTCCGCATGTCGACACCCTCTCCGGCCTGATCGTGAGCCACCTGGGGCGCCTGCCCGCAAGAGGCGACGTGCTGGAGCTGGAACAGGTCACGGCCCGCGTGCTGGAGGTCAAGCAGGGACTGGCGTCCCAAGTCCGCCTTCAAATCAAGCCCAAGGCTCCGGACCTGTGATGTCACGCATGACCCGGTCCTTGCTTTTCCGGCTCTTCCTGATCCTGTTCCTGGCCGCCGCCACGGCAGCATCCTGCATCCTGCGCTCCGGCCAACAGTATGGCCACTTCGCCACAACCACTCCCATCAAGCAGGGCGCCACCCTGATTCTGGGTTTCATGGGCGGCCGCGACTCCTGGAAAAACACCGAGGTCGGCGTGGGCCGCATCGCCCAGCGGCTACGTGACCGACGCCTTGCGGGAGTACACATCGAGACCGTCGAGAACCGGAAGCGGGATTTGGCCCTTCGCCTGGTCCGCGCCGCATTGGATGCGAACCGCGACGGCCGGCTCCAGTCCGCCGAGCGCCTTCAGGCGCGTATCGTGGTTTACGGACAGAGCTTCGGAGGAGCCGCCGTCGTCAAGTTCGCCCGCCAACTCGACGCGCTGAATGTGCCGATCCTGCTCACCGTCCAGGTGGACAGCGTCGGCCGCGGGGACGGCATGATCCCTCCCAACGTCCGAACCGCGGCCAACATCTACCAGGACAACGGACGCCTGATCCGCGGGGAGGCGCCGATCCGGGCTGTGGATCCGAGCCGCACCGAGATTATCGGCAATTTCCGCTTCGACTACGCGGACAGTCCCATCGACGTGTCCGATCTCCCCTGGTACAAGACCCTGGCCCGAATCGCCCACGCCAAAATGGACCGCGATCCCGAGGTCTGGAACAGGGTGGAGGTTCTGATCCTCGAAGCCCTGGGAGGGGGGACTGTCAGTCCCACTCTTGAATAGTAGAGAGGACACTCTTGTCCCCGGCTCAAGCACCAACGCGGACCCGCCGACCAGCGGGAGAGCTTTCCTCTTCTTCTCTCGGAAATGGGGGTGGGCCGTGCTGGGATCGAACCAGCGACCCTCTGCTTAAAAGGCAGATGCTCTACCGACTGAGCTAACGGCCCACGGCTGGAAGACCGGAGAAACGCCGCCGGCCAGGGCCGGGGCGTCCGGCGAGCGTCAGTCTAGCAGATTCCCCGCGATTCGAGCCATGGAAGGCAAGTTTCAAAGTGGACAATACGGGTGACTGTTCATATGTTATGTCCGATCCATAGGGGTTCGGACGATGAAGACAATTGGAACCACAAAGTTCAAAGAGCAGTGCTTGGACCTTTTGGATCGGCTGGATGCGGAGGGCTCGATCGTCACCAGGCATGGCAAGCGGGTTGCACGGGTTCTTCCCTACGGTCGGGATGGCGCGGACCTGATCGGCAGCTTGAAACACAAGATCGAAATTCGGGGCGATATTCTGTCGACTAGTGTCCGGTGGAACGCACATGCCTGAAGTAGATAGTCACATCCTTACGCGCAAGAACCAGGAATCGAGGTCATGGTTTCGGAGTACCAACATGGAGATCTATTCCTATTTGGAAGCCAGGCGGAAACTTGCCACCGTATTGGACGAGGCGGATTCAACGGGAAAAGTGTTCATACGTCGAAGAGACGGGAGGACCTATGCTCTCGTGCCGGAGGGGACCCCCACGTCACCCTTGGACGTGCCCTCGATCAAGGTGAACATTTCTACCCGGGAGATCGTCTCATTGCTCAGGGGCGAGCGAGGGAGATCGAGAGGGTTGAAGAGGGTCGGCTGATATCGTTCCTCAGGGTCGGAAACGTGGCGCGGCAAGCTGTGTCGGCAGTATGACGCTCTACACACAGCGGTCTGATGTGACCTGCCGGTTCGAACTGGCGGAGAGGGCGGGAACCATACGTACAAGTTAAACAACTGATATTATTGGATTTGAGTTCATCTATATATTGAGTTGCCCCCAATATTGCCCCCAGATCTTGATGTGATTTCGGCCATTCAGGCAGCCCACTGGGGCGACAGCACCTCAGCCTGCTCCAACACCGTCCGGGTTGCTTTTTCCTGCTTGTCGGGCGGGTATCCATGCTTACGCAGGATGCGCTTGACCAGCACACGGAGGCGCGCCCGCACATTTTCCCGCAGCGTCCAGTCGATGGTGACGTTGTTACGCACAGTGTCCACCAACTCCCGGGCGATGCCCCGCAGCGTCTCGTCGCCCAATATCTTCACCGCGCTGTCGTTGGTCTCCAACGAGTCGTAGAAAGCCAGTTCGTCCTCTGAAAGTCCCAGCCTCTCGCCGCGAGTGTTGGCTTCCCGCATCTCTCGGGCTAGTTGAATCAACTCCTCGATCACCTGTGCGGCTTCGACGGCGCGGTTTTGATAGCGGCGCAGGGTTTGTTCCAACATCTCGGCAAAGGAACGCGCCTGGACCACGTTCTTGCGCCGACGTGTGACGAGCTCGCCTTTGAGCAGCTTCTGCAACAGCTCCACGGCAAGGTTGCGCTGTGGCATTCCCCGGACTTCGGCCAAAAACTCCTCCGACAGAATCGAGATGTCCGGCTTCTTCAGTCCCGCGGCGGTGAAGATGTCCACTACACCCTCGGAGGCCACCGCGCGCGAGATAATCTGGCGGACGGCATGATCCAGTTGCTGTTGCGACCTTACTTTGGAGTCGGCACGTTTCATCAATATCGCCCGCACCGCTTGGAAGAACCCCACCTCGTCGCGAATTCGAGACGTTTCCGGGTGAGGCACGGCCAGCGCAAAGGCTTGCGAGAGCTCCCGTACGGCGATCAGGCAGCGCTCTTTGCCGTTCTCTTGGGCCAGGATGTGCTCCTGAGCGGCCGGCAGCAGTCCCAACCGCTCCTGGGGGGTGCCAGTAGTCCACCGGGAACCGTCGAAGCCGTGAAACAGACCGCAGCAGATCTCGTACTTCTCCAACATCACGGCCACCGCTTCTTTCTGATCCACCGCGGTCTTCCCGCTACCGCCGCTCTCGGTGTAGGTTGCCAAGGCGCGCTTGAGCTCATGGGCCAAGCCTAAGTAGTCGACGACCAGGCCGCCCGGCTTGTCCCCGAAGACGCGGTTGACGCGGGCGATGGCCTGCATTAACCCGTGGGCACGCATCGGCTTGTCCATGTACATGGTGTGCAGGCTGGGTGCGTCGAAACCGGTCAGCCACATGTCCCGAACCAGCACTATCTGCAAGGAATCGGACGGGTTCCGGAATCGCTTGGCCAGCGCTTCCCGACGCGGCTTGTTGCGGATGTGCGGTTGCCAGTCGTGTGGGTCGGAGGCCGAGCCGGTCATCACCACCTTGAGAATTCCCTGGCCGTCATCCTCATGATGCCAATCGGGGCGCAGGCTCACCAACTCCCGATAGAGGTCGATGCAGATGCGGCGGCTCATGCACACCACCATCGCCTTGCCGTCCATCGCTTCCAGGCGCTTCTCGAAGTGGGCAACGATGTCTTTAGCAACCAGCTTCAACCGCTTCTCCGTCCCTACCAGGGCTTCCAGTTGGGCCCATTTGGTCTTCAGCTTCTCCTTGCGCTCTATCTCCTCACCCTCGGTGGCCTCCTCGAACTCGGGATCGATTCTAGGCTTTTCGGTCTCGTCCAGGGCCAGCTTGGCGAGGCGGCTCTCGTAGTAGATGGGAACCGTGGCTCCGTCCTCGACGGAACGATGAATGTCGTAGATGCTGATGTAGTCACCGAACACGGCCCGCGTGTTGGCGTCCTGAAGCTCGACGGGCGTCCCCGTGAAGCCAACGAAGGAGGCCTTGGGCAGCGCGTCCCGCATGTGGCGGGCGAATCCGTCGATGTAGTCGTACTGGCTGCGATGGGCCTCGTCGGCAATCACCACGATGTTGCGGCGTTGGGAAAGCGAAGGATGGGTATCGCCTTTCTCCTCGGGGAAGAACTTCTGAATGGTCGTGAACACCACCCCGCCCACGTCGACCGCCAGCCTAGCGCGCAGATCCGCCCGGCTTTCGGCCTGTACCGGGGGCTGACGCAAGAGGTCCCGGCAACGGGAAAAGGTGCCAAAAAGCTGGTCGTCCAGGTCGTTCCGGTCGGTGAGGACAACGATGGTGGGGTTCTCCATGGCCAGCTCGCGGATGATGCGCCCGGCGTAGAACGCCATGGTCAGGCTCTTGCCCGAACCCTGGGTGTGCCAGACCACCCCGATGCGGCGGTCCCCGACAGCACCGCCCGGTTTCCGGACCGGTTCGTACGGGCTGGTTGGCTCGGCGACGGCCGCCAATTCCTGTTGCATTTCGGTTGCGCGGACGGTCTCTGCCACGGCCACCTGGACGGCGTGAAACTGATGGTAGCCAGCCATCTTCTTGACCAGTTCACCGCTGCCGTCGTCCTCGAACACGATAAAGTCCCGGACCAGAGCCAAAAACCGGCCGGGTGTGCAGACACCTTGTAGCATCACTTGGAGTTGGGTCAATTTGGGATCGGCCAAGCTCTCTCCGGAGATGGTGCGCCAGGGCTTGAACCACTCTCGGCCGGCAGTGAGCGTCCCGATGCGCGCCTCCACCCCGTCGGAAACCATCAGGGCCGCGTTCATGGCAAACAGCGCCGGCAACTCGGCCTTGTAGGTCTGGAGTTGCTGCCAAGCGGTCCAGATGGTGGCGTCTTCGTCGGCTGGATTCTTGAGTTCGATGATCCCGAGCGGCAAGCCGTTGACGAACAACACCACGTCGGGACGGCGAGTGTTGTTGTTCTCGCTGACGGTGAACTGGTTGATCGCCACCAAGTCGTTTTTGGAGGGATTATCGAAATCAATGACCAGCACTTGGGCTCCCCGGGTGGCGCTTATCTGCTCATCGGAAGTTCGGTACTCCACCGTCACGCCGTCCACCAGTATCCGGTGGAAAGCCCGGTTGCGGGCTTCGAGGGTGGCACCTTCGGGGCGGGTCAGCTTGCGGAAGGCGTCCTTCAGCGCCGCGGCGGGCAGGGTGGGGTTCAGGTCGGCCAGGGCATCCCGTAGCCGTTTCTTCAAAACCACCTGTCCGTAATCGTCACGCTCGGCATTGGGCGTATCCGGAGCGATGTCCGGTCCGTGCGCCACCTCCCAGCCGAGGCCTGCCAGCCACTCGAGGGCCACCTGCTCCACATCGGCTTCGGTGAGGGTGGTCATGAGTTACTGCCTGATTCGGACCTGTGCGTATTCCACAATCCAAAGCTGGCCTCTGGGGATTGACCTAGCCACCATGACCAATCTCTACGCACCCAAACGCGTTATCCGCTCCCTGGCCAACTCCACCGCGTATTGCAGTGCCGCCTTGACCGCATCGGCGGAAACGGACGGGTAGGTCTCGACAATCTCCTCAGTGGTCAGCCACGGGACGAGATTGGCCAGGATGCCAGCGAGCATCACACGGTGCCGGTAATGCAGGCTTGGCCGTGACAGATGTTCGGACCGACGGATATGTACTCATGCCAGTTCAGAGCCAGTCCACCCCCAGTATGACGAGAGTTTACACTTTGCGTTCCGGTTGTTAAGGGATGATGCGCGGACCATGCCCAACGCTCCAGCCAGCCGAGGCCAGTTTGCTCAGTGTCGGCTTCGGTAATAATGGTGACACCATTGCCTTATCTTGTCTTGGTAGAGTCTGTTTTCCGCAACATCTTGAGTCTGTCGCCTTTCCCGGTTTGCAAGAAGTACGACAACTGGTGGACGATGAGTATGCCAATGGCAGCTGATTTTCTGTTGAACTCGGATTCACTGGCAACGCCATGCCCCACGCTATGCCGAGAAACTTCGATGTTCGGTGTGGATGGATCGAAATCCGCGAAATAAACCCTGTCAAGGTAGATGTTAAAGCGGTGGGGTAACAGCAGGCATTTTTCTCTATCTATTTCGGTTGCTACTGCTGATGCAGAAAGGTTTTGCGGAGAAGGCTGATTCGCAGCCCCAAGACTATTGTGATGGGTGCGTAGAATTCCTTCAATACGAGGAAATAACAAGCTCGTACAGCTCATAGGATCGTCGTTTTGAAAACGTTCGACTGCACGTTCGAGTATCTCGATATGTTCCACGAGTGAGGGATTTTCACGCCAAATGTTCAACATTTTCGCAGAGCGGCCCCTGACTTCGGAGACTATATCGTCGAGCTTTTCGTCCGGATCCCACCCAGACCGGACATGGCTAACCAATTCCTCGATGGTTTTGTTGGTGAGGCCTACGAACGGAAACCACTTCGCCTTCAATAAACGGTCCCACTCTAAATCCGAAATGCTGAACCTTTCTTGGAAGAGAACCTGACAATAAGCTTGGCCTAGGATTGCTGCGATGTCATATATGCGTGGCTCCCGATTTGGCCCTAGGGGTCCTAAATCGTAGAAGAGTCCCTTCCGCCAGCCGATGGAAAAAATGAAAAGGAAACCAGCATTGTCGGGTACTTCTACGCCAAGGTCGAGCAACTCTACGTCGGCAATATGGTCCTTTAACACGACACCACCGGCTTTCACCGACCTTGCAGCGCGAATCGCTGCCTTTAGTTCTAGCTCATTCACATAAACAGTAGCCTTCCCATCACGACCATAGATGACCAACATATTATCCACACTCGACGGACGAATCTCGGTGGGCAAACGTTGCAGGATGATGCTAGGACCGCCTTCAAGCCTTTGAATGAAATGTTGTCCGTCTTCCGTGGATGTAAATTCGCGAATACAATATTTAACACACTCACCAGCGCGTGCCGGCGTTATGGCATAACCAGCCGGTGGATTTTCAAGGTTGATTTCATACGGCATGTTGGAGTTCCTCACCCACTCTAACCTTACCCGAGACTAGTCTCGGCAACAGCGCATCCCTTTGCGCGGCGAGGGCGCCGGACTCCAATGTATTTGTCTGGATGTGGTCGTCCCATTCCCGAGAATAGGTTTCAAAGCAATTGATCAAATCCGGTGGGGGCTCAATCACCATTAGCGCCTCAAACTGCTCTCTGTTGATAGCGCCGAATACTGTGCCTGTATGCTTATACTCCGCTAGTACCGGTTGCAGTGTCCAGATAGAATAATAGGTGAATGACCTCAAGCCGGATCTGTGTCTAAGAGCGCCGACTCCCCTTCCAATGCAGCAACGTTCCCATGCCATATTTATCGCACCAACTGGTGCCCTGACGCTGACAAGGGTGTCATCTGGACGGGCAAGCCGAGTTGGAGCAGTGCAGTGCCTTCTCTTCTTCGGATACCGCGATCCGAAGTCGGCGTTGCCCTGAAAAAAAGGTAAACCTTCACCTAGTTCGTTATAGGTGCTGCCAGGAGGAGATTGCCCCATTGTTAAGTCGAAGCAATCCCCCAGCGTCTTCACCTCCCATCCCTCTGGAATCTCCCCCAACTCCGAGTCTACCAGCCGGTCGGGGAAGAGATCGTAGAGATGGGCAGGCAGGCCGGGCAGCGTCTCTCCTCGCCGCCAGCGGCCTTCCATCTTATCGCGGACGGGATCGAAATCCACGAACCACGATTTGAATAGCGTCCGCGCCATCGCCTCCAGCGTCTCGTTCATCCGCCGGTTGAGTTCGATCTTGTCGTCCAGTGTGCCCAGGATGTGAGCGATTGCTTGACGCTCGGTGCCATCGCTTGGCCATGGAAGAGGCAGAGACTGAAGATCTCGCTTTGTAGCATTTCCGAACACGGAGCCGCCACTTTCAAGCACATCCCAATTTGACTCCATGTGCCGAAGGACAAACTCAAGATAGCGAGCGTCTGATGGCACAAGCGGTCTTATTATGGCAAGACCGCGACCGGTAGCACATTCCCGATCCGCAACATTCACTCGACCAATCGGAGCTCGTACACTTAACAGGATCTCACCGGGCTGGGCGATCCGGGCCGGTGCCGAACAGAACACCCTTGGAGTCGGATAGCGGTAGTTAAAGTCCTTAACCCCTTGGAAAAACGGCAGCCCATCTCCGGCATCATTATACGTCGAGCCAGGGGGTGATTGACCCATTACCAATTCGGCAATCTCGCTAAGCACAACCTCCCGCCGCTTCTTCGGAACACCTACCTGTTTGGAACGTACCCAAAGCTGCAATTTCACGTACTCCCGCTGGATCACGTTCCGAAAGCTCTCGGACGTGCTCGCCCAATCCACAATGTCCACGCGAAAGGGCAGGTTGGATTTGGTGAAGGCGGCCTTTAACGCCACCATTTTCCCAATGTCCATTGGCGCGTCGGTCATTAGCACAAGATCGAGATCGGAAGTTTCCCTGGCCGTCCAGTCCACACGGGAGCCGAAGGCGCGTACCTCCAACTCCGGTACGTGCTGTCCCAGGATTTCGCGCACCGTCTCCAATTTGGTGGGACTGACATCAATCGGCTGCACGGTTACGCCTCTCCAGCTCCTTCAAGAGGAACCGCACGTCGCGCAGGAACTCGTCCATTGCCGCGACGGTCTTTTCCGCCCGGTCCACGTTGTAGGTGTGGGATGTCTTGTTGCGCATCTCCCGATAACGCAAGTACGCTGAAACGTCGCGAACGATGCCGGCGTCCGCCGCGTCGCGCATCAAGTCAGCATAATCGATCTGTTTCAATTCGTCGGGATTGGCAACGATCTGGGCAAGTTGTCTTCGGATCATCTTAATGGCCAACTCGTAGCTGAACTCGAACGCCTGGATGGTGGCTGCGCGAAACTGCTCACGCAATCCGGCATCCTTCCGCGCCAGATCGGAGTGAAGATAGTCAAAGCTCTTTTGTAATTGCGCAACCGCACGTTCCAAAGACGAATAATCGAGCTTCATTACGATGACTCCCGATTGCCGAATCCTAGCGCCACAAGGTTGGCCTCAATCTTCGCGTCCAGTTTCGCTGCCTCGGCTTGCTGCTCCCGCCATTGTGCGGTGAGGCGTCCCATCTTCTCCTCGAACGGCTCCAGGTCCTCCGGCTGCGGCTCCACGCCCACATAGCGGCCGGGAGTGAGCACGTGGCCATGCTTGCGTACTAACTCTAGTGTCGCGCTTTTGCAATAGCCCGGCACGTCGGCATATTCGTCTATATCCTCCCCGTCGCGCCAGGCATGGTAGGTCTCGGAAATGCGAGTAATGTCTTCATCCGTCAACTCGCGATGGGTTCGGTCCACCATGCGGCCCAGCTTGCGGGCGTCGATGAAGAGGATCGCGCCCTGCCGGTCGCGCAACTTGCCGCCCTTCCGGTCGCGGGCAAGAAACCAGAGGCAAGCGGGGATCTGGGTGGAGTAGAAGAGCTGACCCGGCAGGGCCACCATGCAGTCCACCAGGTCGGCTTCGATCAGGCTCTTGCGAATCTTTCCCTCGCCCGATTGGTTGGAGGACATCGATCCGTTGGCCAGCACGAACCCGGCCGCGCCGGCGGGGGCCAGATGGTGGACCATGTGCTGCACCCAGGCGAAGTTGGCGTTCCTGATCGGCGGCACCCCGTACTGCCAGCGCCGGTCTTCTCGCAGGCGGGCACCGCCCCAGTCGGAAACATTGAACGGAGGATTGGCCAGGATATAGTCGGCCTTCAGATCAGGGTGGCGGTCGTTATGAAACGTGTCTCCATGGGCGATCTGACCCTCGATGCCCCGGATAGCCAGATTCATCTTGGCGAGTCGCCAAGTGGTGTAGTTAGATTCCTGGCCGTAGATGGAGATGTCGGCCCGGGCGCCCCTGGGAAGTTGCCCGCCGTTGCCATTGCCGGTGGCGTAGGCGCGGATGAACTCCACCGACTGCACGAACATCCCCGAGGAACCGCAGCAGGGATCGTAGACCCGGCCCCGATAAGGCTCCAGCATCTCCACCAGCAGCTTGACGATGCAGCGCGGCGTGTAGAATTCGCCCCCCTTCTTGCCTTCGGCGCTGGCGAACTGCGACAGAAAATACTCGTAGACACGCCCCAGCACATCCTTGGATCGGGCCTCCTCATCGCCCACCCGGATGTTGCTGATCAGATCGATAATTAGGCCCAAGCGGGTCTTGTCCAGCGCTGGCCGAGCATAGTCCTTGGGCAGCACTCCCTTCAGCGCCGGATTGTCGCGCTCAATCCCGGCCATGGCATCGTCCACCAGCCGGCCGATGGTGGGTTGCTTGGCCTGTGCCTTCAGCTTCACCCAGCGCGCTTCGGCCGGCACCCAGAAGATGTTCTGGGCCCGGTACTCGTCCGGGTCCTCTGGGTCAGCCCCCGTACCGACTTCAGCCTCGAGGCGAGTGTGGGCTTCCTGGAAGGCGTCGGAGATATACTTGAGGAAGATCAGACCCAGGACGACGTGCTTGTACTCGGCTGCATCCATGCTGCCGCGCAGGGCGTCAGCCATCTGCCAAAGCTGAGACTCATAGCCCACCTTGGCTGCGCCTTGACGCCTGGGCTTGGAGTGTGTCCTGGTTCTTCGCAAAGGTTTCTCCTCTAACTGAGCGCCTCTTTCGCACTTTAAGCGATGACCTCCGGCCGGGGTAATTCAAGGCACCGCTCAGCACTATCTTGTAGAGTACCGGAAAGCCTCCCATCGTTGAAGGACTTCCAAGCGAACGGCTCGATCTGAAGTTTCCGATAAGGTGGTGGTATTCTCCAAATCCGAACGTTCCCACTCCATCGGTGTTTTTAGCGCCTTCCCGCAGGGATCAATGAAGAAGTGAACGCCCCCCCCCCCCGCGCATGCCGCGCCGGTGTCCAACGGAGTGGAACACCGGCAGCGCTTGCGTGACGTGCGAGGCACGAAAACAGGGGGGTCGCTCACTTCTCC
>JAPPLF010000071.1 GCA_028874215.1 Acidobacteriota bacterium | reverse complement strand
CATTCGCTTTGTCATGAAGCAGCGTAATTAACCCGAATGTGATCGCCGCAATGAGTGCGATCATGCTCATCAGTCGCATCGACGAAGGATGACCGTGATCGTCGTTGAGGTATCCATGTCCAGTCTTGTCGCTCATAGCCTTCTCCCTCAGTTCTTTCCTTCGAATTGCTCGGTCAATCGGCGTTTGGAGCCCCGTAACTCGAAAAGCTAACCACCGCTGCTGAAGGATAACAGGCGCGGACCGATAACCATCAAATTTTTTGTTACAACAGACGACTTCACACCGACGTGGAACCAATAAAGACCCTCTCTCCCGAAACCTATGATCGTGGCCCGCTTCGTTCCATTGTCGAGTTCGGCCAAGTCCTAATCATGGAATGGGGTCGATCCTCGGAACAAAACTGATTCCCTCCAGCGAGCTTCTTTCGGAGGTAAGATGGTACATTTTCGACAGCTCGTACTAACACCGCACGAAGGGGAAAAGCGGAGTCCTGGAGAATGCCTACTTTGATCTTGGAAACGTCAATGGACAACTGACCCGGCGTGATCACGCAGGAGAAACCCTCCATGGGGAATTAATAGGCCCAAAACTGGTGTGATGTCCCGCAAATACCTGTAAACAGGCGCTCCACCTTGTCGATGATCGACTGGGAGGCTGCGGCCCATACGAACGGTTTCTCGTGCTGGTTTTAGCGTTCCGGGAGTTCCTTGATGGTCCGCGCCAAGTGGGTCACGTTCAAGTGGGTCACGTCACGGAACGAAGCCCGCTTGTTCGCCCGCTGGCTGATCAGACCGAACCCAGAGTTCCAGCTGGTTGAGTCAGGAAACATAGATCCCTTGAACAGGTATGCAAGTGGACATAGGAGTCTTCCCAAACCAGGTGAGAACGTAATCGTCCTCTTCTCGCTCAACCAGTGTGCTAGGATTTGGGCCAAAAAGTGCCCGCGCGGCGTGTCCGGGTGGGACGTTCTGATGCGTTCAGAGGAGGAGGCATGCTGCACACAATTAGACTCACGGGCTTCACCTTTCCAAAGCTTCTGAAGGGGAACAAAGCCAACTTCCGGTTTTTGGCCGCACTCCGCTTTGTTGATCGTGACGGCAAACCGGGCGAGCTGGACGTGATCTTGCCGAACGCGGTCGACTATTGGGAATGCGACCCTAAAAAAAACGAGAAACTGAATTACGTCCGTGCTGATCGCAAGAAAGGCGTAAATGAACAGAAAGATCCTCCGCCCACGTTTGACATGTGCCGTGTTGGCGCGTGGAATAACCTAGTGTTCCAAGTTCGAGCGAGGCAGTTGACCGCTATCCAATTCAAAGTATTCGATGTAAACCGGAAGGACGCTTGGGAGAAACTCCTGCCTATTTTGAAGGCGATTCCCGGGACCCTTGCCGGGCCTCTTGGGCCTGCTCTGGGGATAGCGAAGGAGGCGACGTCGGTCGTAGTGGGAGAGATATCCCAAGACGATTCGTTGCTCTTTCAAGGTTCCTTAAAGCTTCCGTATTCTGGTAACGGCAAGCCGACTGTAGAAGGGCCAGGAATCATGGGGGACTACAATATCCAATTCTGCGTTGAGCATTCGGACGACTGAACCTAATGCACTACAGCGAGCCCCAAGAAGAAGGGGTAACTTCACAGAGCACGGGGCAGGAACGTGACTGTCCCCTACTCGGTTACCATGCGGGAGTTCTTTATGGGGCCCGGTCGCCCGACTGCCGCTTGATCGTCCGATCCGGATCTCCACCTATGGTCCGGGATGATGCGCTACAGTTCCGTATTGGGCGTCCGTTTGGTGCCAAATTTGGGGGAGGGTGAGAATGAACGAGACCCACGTCTGCATTGTAATCATCACAATGGTGGTCCTCATGCTGGGCGCGCTGGCGGGAGGCCTGTGGACTCGCCACCGCCCGGGAAAAAAGCCGAAGGGAATAGGACAAAGGGTCATCCAGTTTGTGGGTCTCGCCTGGCTCATCGGCGGAACTGTGATTCTAAGCGTCACATCACATATCGATGGGACAGGGGGAACCATTCTGGCCGCCGTTGCTGGCTATCTCTTTGGGATGAAGAGACCGGGCCGAGCCACGAAAAATCGGTAGTAGTAGATCGGGACAGGAAAGTGACTGTCCCCTTCTCGTTGGTCTGCCTTATGATCACCGGCCGCATGGCGCTGATGTGTTCGGGCCCCGAGGCGCAGCAACCACCAAGAATTTGGTCTCCCATCCGTTTCCAGCTCAGGGCGAACTCGGCCATCCGTGAGGGATAGAATTCGGCGTTCTGCAGAATATCCGGCCCCAAGCTGGGCCTCTGGTTGGTCAACATGGGTCCGTTAACGATGGGGCCGGTGGGATTGTAGCCCAGGTTGGGATAGGCCCCGACCGGAACGGAGAAAGCCCGCGTGAGTCGGGGCACTCCGGCCGAGATTGTCTCCGGGTTGCTGCACATCAGTTGGATCGCTCCCAGGGGAGCCCCTCCAAAGCCGCCGTCAGATCTTCCAAGCGCTCAGTGTCTGCTTGTTACCCGTCTTCGGGGACCAGTTTCGTAACCCCTGCCATGAAATGCCATGATGATCACTCCGAGCCTGAGAATCGGAAGGCGGCTGGGTAACAGATTGAGGCCACTCCGGCCAGGACTTCCTGCCGATCACCTCCGGGTGAGAGGTGCCGAGGCGCTCGCTTGCCCAATCCCTTCACCCTCTCCCCGATACAGCATCCCCCTCAGCCGCGCCTGCCACTCGTCCTCATCCACGACCTCGAAGCGCATTACCTTGCTCCGCATCGCGGGCACGAACTCGGCCCAATCGGCCTTCCGGGCGTGCTCGCCGCAGATGTCGAAGACGGATCGCTTGTATTCGGTGTCCTCCGACCCCTTCAGGTGAACGCCTTTGGTCTCCACGACGAACACCTGGCGGAATCCGTCGTCCGCCCCGGGCTCGTCATCCCGCAGCGTCACGATGAAGTCGGCGTAGATCCGCCGCGGCCTCCATCCCTGTACGTAATAGTCCTTGCGGGCGCGGTTGCGGTACCAGAAGAAGAGCCGCGCCTGCTGGTCCAAGTAGGTCGCGACCTTGTTCTCGAACTGGTTGAGATCGTCCTCCGTGACGACGTCGAAAGGGTTGCGCTGGTAGGGGCTGCCGTCCTCCCGGTTCGCCTGCTTCGCCTTCGGAACTTCGATCTCGGCGGGAAGGCGATTGAAGTCGAGATCCTCCGCGACGACCAGAAAACGCATCGTCTCCGACTCCAGGAGATCACGGAAGACCTCGCGCGACAGACGGTCCCGTTCCATCTCGACCGTTCGGCGCAATTCTTCTAGGACGAAGACATGATTGGCGGCCACGCGCTCGGCGGGATACTGCTCAAGCAGGGCCTCAAAGGTGCGCCGGGCCAGATCGCGTCCCCGCCACGGGTTGGGAACCAGGTCCAGGAGGTGGCTGGCCGCGAAAAAGTAGTCCACCGGATCGCCGCCGTTGGCCGAGTCGGCGTCGTCAGGGTCTTCGAGGTTACCGGGATAAGTGCCGCTCGCCACCTCCGGCACGGGAACACGTACCTCGCCGGTCAGGTTCGTCCGCAGCAGGTCATCTTCGCCCTTCCCCTCGTCCAGCTTCAGATTGGCCAGCGCCGAGAGGTCGATGTCGTCCCAGGGCAACCGCGAAAGGATGTCCGCCTCGTAGTGGACCAGACGCCAGCCGTCCACATCCCAGATCATGAAGGCGGGAAGGACGAGATCTCGCGCCGCCGCTCGATACGGCGCCAACTGCCGGGTCGCCAGTTTCTCCGTCGGGCGCGTCCCGCCGATATCGGACACGACCCTCCCTTCGAGGCCTTGCAGCCCTTCCAGCCCGAATCCCTTCCGGACTTCCTTCAGTAGTTCGTTTCCCCGGCGGCTGAAGCAGAATACGTAGCTCTCGTCAAGAAAGGGCACTCCCGTCTTGCGTGCGTAGGGCTGCCGCAGGATCCGTCCCACCAACTGCGTGATGCCCGTCTTCGACATCGGGTTGGTGAGAATGGTGAGGACGTAGGCGAACGGGCAGTCCCAGCCCTCTTGCAGCGCTTGTTTGGTGATGATGAAGCGGATTGGACAGTCGCGGGACATCAGGCCGCCAACGTCGTCCACCTCCTTGAGTTCGTCCTTCGTGCTGGTCTTGACCGCAATGTGCTCCGGGCCGATTCCCGGGTGCTGGAGCAGGTAGTCGCGCACATCGTCGGTGTGAACGTAGCCGAGCTTCCTTTGTTCTCTGCCGGTTCTCTCCACTTGAATTACACAGATGGGCCGGATATAGGTCCCGGACTCCGCTTCGTAAAGCTGTGCCTTGGCCTCAAGAGTCTCGCGGTGTGCGACGGACTCCAGCAGCGTGTCGCGCCAGTCACTGCTCGCCTTGTTGCGGATGTGCAGGTCGAGCTTGATCATCTCCTCGGCGTTGACCTCCCGTCCCAGGATCTCGACGAGCACGTTGGCGCCCTTGGCCGGAGTGGCTGAGAGCTCGACGATCATGCAGGGGTTGAACCCTTCGAGTGTCGCCTTCGCATTGACGCTGTACGCCTTGTGTCCCTCGTCAAGAATGATCAGCGGCCGCAGCAGCCGAATTGTGTTGCCCAGGGAAGTCTTGACGTAACGGCCCCAGAAGCCCGTGGTCTGGTCGAAGGTGTCCAGATTGGGGTGTTCCTCCAGCAATTCGGCGTGGGCGGAGGGATCGTCGTCCGGGGGGAAGAACCGGTCGAAGCCCCGCTGTCGCGGAACATCCGGAGCGTGTCCTTCGTCTTCCGGTTGGCCGATGGCAGCATGAGCAGGAGAATGCAGAGGTTCTCGGCCACATCGCGCGGACCGAAAGCCGTGGTCTTCTCGAAGATTCGGGTGCGCTGACCCGACGACAGATCGAGTTGCTGGCGGTACGGGTGGTCGCGGTCCTTGAGCGCCTTGAGTGTCTGGTTGTAGATCTGCGTCGTGGGCACGATCCACAGCACCAAGCCGCGCCGGCTCTGACGGTAGTGCGCATTGAAGAGATCGATCACCCGCGTCGCGAGCAGCGTCTTGCCGCCACCGGTGGGGATCTTGAGGCAGAAGGCGGGAAGCCGCTCGCCGAGTCCGTTGCGGCGGGGATGGTAGGGCCGCCCGGCCACAGTCCTGCTCCATGCCCGCTCCACCCAGTCGAATCCCCATTCGGGGTCCTGGCTTCGCGCCGCCCTGTCCTTCTCCCGCCACGTCGCGAGCGCTTCAAGGAAGCCTTGGACCGTCGCCAGCGTCCGCTTCTGGTATTCCTTCAGGATCATTGTTCCAGGCTCTCGATCGCCTTGTAGATCTGAAAGGGTAACTGCTGGAAGTCGATCCGGTACTTGTGGAGGAAATCGCGATCCAGGTATTTCGTGGGTGCGAAGATGAGCTTTCTTCTTGATCCGGCGTAGCGGAGAGAACGTGACCGTCCCCTTCTCACGTCCGGACAATTGGTCGTGCGCGCTAACGATGACCGCCGTTCGACCCAACATGCAGGCAGCCACGTAGTCGGACTTGTCGACCGCCGGACTCTCGACGCCCAATCGTCGGCTTTGGACACTCAAGCGAAGTTGTGGCGTCATCCAGGCTCCTACCATTCGGTCTGCTCGTCCGTCTCCGATTTGCCGCGAATATCCATAACCATCATGCGGCGTATGCCTAGTTCTCGGAGCCGTTCGCCGTCGTACCGAAAGACCCGTTGACCGCTATCGCTCTCGGGCTCAAGCCTAGCCCTATCCTCTGCCGTTGTTTCCTCAACCCCCGTCCTATCGAAATACCGTCTGGTGTCTTGATTGAGGTCATCGATCGTAGGGGCGTTCCACCCCGAGGATTCAGGTGGTCCCACTACCTCATCGTCCCCCGCAAGCGGCACATGCCGACTTGCGACAGAAACGAACTGAACGAGATGCATATAGTCCACCTCGGCGATTTCCCACCTCCATTGCATCGAGACGGTTGGTTCCAACAGATAGTGCCAAGGTATGCACTTCTGCTCGACTTCATCGAGTTTTCTGGTGGAGAGTGGCACGTCCCCCGCGTCGGCAATCAAACATCCAGTCTGGAAAGTCCGGTAACTTGGCCGTCCCTTGGGCTGTGTCCAGATCGTTCGCTGTTGTTCCGTACTGTAGATGCAGTAGACCGGCTTCATTCCGGCAAGGCCGACCCCGGAAATGAGAAGGCAGCGCTGTTGTCTGCCGGACGATTTCACTTTGTGTCTGACCTTCAGGACGCCGTTGCGCTGCACCCGCTTTGCTTGTACCTGCATCTTGATTGTTCGCCTGCGCCCGACGATGTGCCACTCCCAGTCCGCTCCGCTCTTCGCTTCCTCGCGCTTCGGGAAGGTGCGAATACGTACAAGCTCTGGATGCCGCCGCCTGATTTCCAGAAGATTGCTCTCCGTTATGGTCTCTTCTCCGTAGCTCACCCAGACGTCGGGACAGTGCGTGAACTCCAGATTGCGTGATGTTGAGTCGCCCAGTCGCAGCAAGGTGGCAGTCATGGTTGATTTCAATGGTTCTTCCTCTCGAGGCACCTGCGGATGGAACTCTACGATTCCTTACGCGGACAGCAACCCGATCCTTATTCGGAAACGCGCGCAGCTTATCCTGCCACACGCGCCTCTCGAACTTCGAGAATGGGCTCGGGCCTACAAGGAACGCCGGCCATAGTCATCCCTGACTCTCCGAGAATCTGGGATGAGCAGTCACAGGACTGCGCCTTATTGGACAATCACGCCGCCACGACGGCGCGGATCGAAGCCCAGGGTTTCTAGCCCCAGGCCGTGGGTTTGCTGGGCACTGCAGTGGACCCGGCGGCTTTTTCGGAGGACCGGGTGGAGAAGGGCATTAAGAGCCTGAGTCACCTGCTGGTCAATCCGGTCCGCTACCGCGAGGCTCCGGAACTTTTCTGCTTGGTGCTCAATCGTGAATTCGACTTGGAGCGTTTAATCCCCTTGGCCGAACCGGTCCAGGTGGAGCAACGCTTCGAGTCATCGGATTCCGGAGAATGGCACTGCGGCAGGGACGGGAACCCCCAATACTGATTGCTCTCGTGCAAAAAATAGTGAGGACGAAATCATAGAGTGCCCCACCTACGCGAAGAGGTTCTAAACTCCTACCTCGGCTTGCTTCTTGACAGCTTCGACGGCATCAGCGCAACAACCGAGATGCGTACGTCGAGGTCTGCCATCGATATCACGGTCACTCACTCCGGCGTGCCGGATCCAGTTCCGATCTTGGTTGAAGCAAAGATTGGAGACTCTCCCGCCAACCGACGGAAGGCTGCCAATCAAGCTCGATCCCGCCTGCATGGTGCATCCCGTTCACTTGCATTCGGGCTCTGTTATTCTTGTAACCTGAGGGACGCCTCCGTCTCGGCACACGAGACGCAGGACGCGCTTGCAAGTGCCTCCATTACCTTTGCCCCCGTGCGCCGCACGGACTCGAAAACAACGTGGAGAGAAGGAACTGTCGCAGACCTTGCGAATAGCCTTAGAAACACCGACCTGTCCAGGCAGCGGGTCGCCGATGAGATCGAATGGACTGTTCGCAAAGCGGCAAAATTACTCTACGTGCAGGATTGCGCCGAAGTCGTCGCAAACGCCCTGACGCTACCGAATACCAAGGACAAGGATCTGCGTGCCGCCGCACTTGTAGGGTCGCTGATCCTGTCGAACGCCGCGCTGATTCACCAGCGCCTGCGACTGGTACCGACTCTTTCGACAATCCCGCCCTTGGAGACCATTCTGGCAGATCAAGGCAATGCGTCCTCGCGTATTCGAGACGCGTGGGGTGTCCCGATCACGCAGGTTGTGCCTCCCCGCAAACTTCCGGACGTAGTAGTCAAGATGCTTCGGACTGAGCTTATGCAATGTCACGGTGCAAGCACGCTTCAGCATCGACCAGAAGCTCTGGACGCCGTTGGTGTGGGCCTGTCCCCTGACGTACTCGCCTACGGAGTGCTTGACAGTATAATGATTCGGTAGGACGTGGTAGTTGAGAGCGTTGTCGGTGCAGACGTTGGTCTCCGGCCTTTCGGCATGCTCCATGATGAACTAGCACATGGTCTCGGATTTTGCGTTGGCGACAACGGGGGCCTGGACTTGATTCGTGGGTCGATCATTGATCCCGGCCACGGCGGTCTTGCCCACGGTTCCCCGGCCAGTTCCGGCCAGAGTCTGCCGCTGTTTAATGCTCATGTTCCGGCGCTTCCCGCCGAAGTAAATCACATCAACCTCCACGGGCCCGTCGAAGGGTTTCCCGTTGCCGGGAGACTTCCAGGCTTCGCGGATGCGATGGAGCATAAGCCACGCGGCGGACTGGATGACTCCGATATCCCGATGCAGCTTCATGGAACTGATACCCTTAAGGCTAGTGATTTTCAGGTAGATCGCCACGGCCCACTTGCGCAGTGGAATCTTGGAGTGGGCCAGAGCGGTTCCGGTGCGGTCACTGAAATAAATGCGGCATTCGGTGCACGAGTAGGGCATCTTCCGTTAGGTGGCCGTCCCGGTTCGGACGCTCCCGCAGTGGCCGCAGCATCGCTCCTCCGGCCAATAGATAGACTCGAGCCAACGGACGGCGGATCCCTCGTCGGGGAACATCTCCAACAGTCGGATGAGTGTCAATCCTTCGCGGTGGACCTTGCCGGGTGTCTTGTAACTCGCTCACTTCATCATGAGCAGAGTTTGATAGAAGAGAAGCGTGTTGTCAATCCTTCTTAATAAGCCTTTTTTAAAGAAGCCGCAGAAAGCCATCTTTGTCTATACTTCTGGTGGTGTATCTGGGCTAGAGGTTAGTGAGGACTTGCTATGGAAGATCATGTGCCAGCCATACTTCACCCCGCCAAGAAATCTGAATTTCCCGCGGTAGTCAGGCGGGAGGCAGGATTCCTTGCTCAAGCTAGAAAGCTCTTCGATGCCGGATTCTATGATCATGCGCTCTTGGACATCTGGAACGCAGCCGTCTCCAATCTTCGAAGGAGAATTGAAGCATATGGCGTCGACTTATTTCAGTCTATCGTAAAAGAGGAACCCGGCCGAAAAAAATACGACTTGGAAGGCGAGACTCTGGCCGAAAGATGGGCGGCCGTGGACGACCTTACATTGATTTCAGGCGCGACTAACTTGGGATTGTTAAACAAAAAGGCTGGCAAATCGCTGGAAATGATCAATTGGATGCGGAATCATGCTTCACCTGCCCACGATAGTGATCACAAAGTTGAGAAAGAAGATGTAATTGGACTCGTCCTGATTCTTCAGAAAAATCTTTTTGAAACGCCTCTCCCTGATCCGGGCCACTCGGTGTCAGGATTGTTTGATCCCATACGAAAATCACGCTTGGAAAATCAACAAATAGACCTTTTGGCCGATCAGATTAACGGTTTGCGTAGGGCAGACATAAAGGTGGCCTTTGGCTTTATGCTTGATCTCCTGTGTAAGGGAGAAGATCCCAACCTTACGAATATTGCAGAACTCTTTCCTTTGGTTTGGAAACGGGCAAATGACGATTTGAGAAAAACTGCAGGACTGCGATACCACAAATATAAACTGGATCCAGGGTCAGATGAAAGCGGCGACTCGGGTGCAGCCATTCGTATTCTTGACTTCCTCACGAGAGTCTCCGGCATCAACTACATTCCAGACGGGGCTCGTGCTGCCATTTACAGGCGAGCAGCAAAGAATTTGGCTGACGCAAAAGACATGAGCTACGGGTGGGTATCTGAGGACAGAGCTGCGAAAACGCTGAAGCAATTTGGTCCGCATGTTCCGTCAATTGCCTTCACCGAAGTGTATCAAGAAATTCTCGCTGTATGGTGTGGCAATTACTGGGGTCGCTCTTCGTCACATATATATTTACGCGGATTCATCGAAACATTAAATACCAAAAGAATTATGGGGCTTGCAAGTATGTTTCGCGACAATGACCGTGTTCGATCGGAACTATTCCAGAAGACACCTAAGGCCAAAGCAATAGATCTGTTGAACGAACTGAGAGCCAAGGTCACGATTGAAGCTCACAAAGATGAAGTAGATGGAATCATTAGTGATGTCGCAGAACTTTGAGGTCATCTCTGTCGAGTACTAGCAGCAACTACCTCAGAAAGAAAGTGATTGTCAGCTTCTCGGAAAGTTCTACGGCAAGAGCGGAGAAAAACCAGGAAATGACAGTCCCCTTCTTGGGTCCTGCACGACCAGCGAAGAAATCTAGCTCAACGGGTTTTGCCGATGTGGTCAATCCAAATTCAAGCGCGGTGAGCAGATTAGATTTTCCGTGGTTGTTAGGACCGAGCAACGTGACGAGGTCGCCACAATTGATGGACAGGTGTTTGATACTTCGATAGTTCTTTATTTCCAATTGTGCGATTCTCATGGGGTCCTTTTCATCCGTTACCGTCAAGATTTCTTCTGGCAGATGTGACAGGGACAGGGTAGGTATTTTCTACATTCGACGCGACGAGTTTGTACGTCATAGTCATAGCATTTGTTTCTGGTTCTCCCGCACCACAAGAGAGCTAATAGAGTTGGAATCGTTAGTAGGATGAATACCACGTATTTCCACGAGTCAACCGTGAGGTAGAATAATTTCCAAGGGAATGACTCTGCCAAAAGAACGATCCAAACGATGGTCACATGGACGCTGCCCATTTGATTGATTTTGGACACCGAAAATCTACCGGAATCTGTAATCCACGATTTTTCAGATTGTGACCTGCACTCCGGATCCCGTTTGAAAGTCTTTTTGTATAGCGCCCCGGTAATGTCATTCTCCAATCTTTCTATGTGAGTCTCCCATTGCTCCTGCCAATGCTTGCTTCCTTTGTTTGCTAGGAACCAGGCGACAGAAGCCACAACTCCCACGTTGGAAAGCAGGAATGTCAAGTGTTCAAACTCGTTTTTGCTGTCCTGGACGAGGAGAGTCCCATACCCAGCAATCGCTAGAGCGTTGAACGCCCAAAAGTACGCAGACCGTTTCCAGTAAAGGTCAATCTCGAACTTGCGGATATCGTGTGCGTAATGGAGGGCTCGTTTCTTCTTTTTCTTTTCCGATCCCATAGTGGATGCCTCCAACATCTATACGATTCGATGCGTTTTTGTAATACCGTAGGCATAATGTTGTCTCGCCGGAGAAATTCTTATAGTTTCTCTCATGCTTATGTTGTTTGTCGTTCACCTGAAACTCGGTCACGATTCTCTCGCGATTCTCTCGCATGAAAAGGTGACTGTCCCTTTCTCACGTCCTGATCACGAAACCGGGACGGGGCCGGCGTCCCTACCCGCTCTCGACGATGCTGCGGGTTCACTGCGTGCAGCTGTTTTACAACCTGAGCGATCCGGGGATGGAGGATCTGCTCTATGAGGTGGAGTCGGTGCGGCGGTTCGTGGGCCTGAAGCTCACGGGGCCGCTGCCGGACGAGACGACGATTCTGAAGTTCCGTCATCGGCTGGAGGAGCATGGTCTGAGGGAGGCGCTGTTCGAGGAGATCGGTTCTCACCTGCAGCGGCAAGGCCTGCGACTGAGCCGGGGAACGATCATGGACGCCCAGACGGGGGTGGCGCACACGGTGGTGACGGCTCCGGCCAACGAGCA
>JAPPLF010000070.1 GCA_028874215.1 Acidobacteriota bacterium | reverse complement strand
TATCTGGCTGGCGAGAGTCCGGAACGGGTGGCCGGCCGGCTCCGTTGATCCGCCGTGGTGGTCCTTCCGGCAGGCCTCGGGATCTGGCGTTCGAGCTGGCGTCCGGGAGCTCGAACTGGATCGCCGGAAAGTGGGGTTCCGTGCCGCTCGGGGAGTGCACCTGAGACAACGGGGGGCATGTGCACCATGAAGGCTCTTCGATGTGCACGGCGACGTTCCTCTAACTTGCTGTCCCCATTCGGGTTACGGCTCGCCTCGCGGCTCGGCGGTGCCGCTCGGGGAAAGCGGAGGTGGACGGGAGCGACCCCCCTTTTTTGCCTCCCGGATCGGCAAAGCGGGGCAGGCTGATCCGCACTCTCCGTGCCATCGCCTCGGGGGGTCGCTCCCGTCCCAATGATCCCTGCCGGGAAGGCGTCTGGATCGCCTGAGCGCGTGGCGCTGCGGCACGGAACGGCGCGGTGGGCAAGCCGCCGCGTGCCAGTGCTCGTACCAGCGTCTGTGGACGGCCCCGATGGCTGGACGGAGTGATCTGGCGGATCGAACAGGCAATCTTCTTCCAGAAATGCGGAGTGTGCTGAAAGGGACGCGGGCCGATTCGACGGCTATGGCAGCGTCAGGGCCTCGCTGAGACCGGCCATCGAGTGGCGACCAGGGGCGGAAGATCGCGACGCTGGCGTGGAGATCGACGACGACATTCGCGACGCTCTCGTGGCGGGCGACACGCTTGCCGGGGAGCTCATTTTGACGGGTACAGAGCGCCCCACCGTGTCGATCCGGGAGTGTAAGGGAGACAACGGGGGCAACTTACATCATGGGAGTCTGCCAACTTACACACGCGATTTCCCCGATCTCTTTGTCGCTCATGCTGTTACGGCCATGTTTTCGGCTCCGCCGTGCCCGCACGGGGAAATCGGAGGCGGAAGGGAGCGACCCCCCCTTTTTCCTGCCCGGTGCGGGCGCGGGGGTGTGGCGCAATTTACATCTGCGCCACACCCCCTGGGGGGGTCGCTCCCTTCCAAAATATCCCTGCGGGAAGCCCCCGGAGAAGAATCCGGAAGACCTGTCAGGGCTCTGCCAGGCGTCCGTTCCCCACACGTGGTGCGTGATCCAGGCATGACCACAGGCGACACGTGCCAATGGGATCCGCAGGTGCAGGTGGATTTGCGGCGTCCTCTTGGACGAGGACCTGGCCCGAACCCCGGAAGGTCTGAACTCGGAACGGCAGGTGGAGGTCCGCGTCGGGGTCCGCTCCAGGCCCAGCCCCCGGTCCAGGGCCTGGCCGACAAGGCGGTCGGCGCGGGTGGTGGTGGTCCGGCCGTCGAGAGCCAGCTCGACGCCGTGGCGGCGTGCGACGAGGCGGAGGCCGAAGCGCAGGGCGCGGTTTCTCCGGCCAGCCGGAACAGAGGACGGACCGGGGGAACCGATCCCCCCAGACCCCCCAGTGGCGCCAGAACCCCGGGCGGCTCACCTTGCCGCCAGTGAACCTGGCGCTCCTGTTCGTCGCGCGTCCCATGAGAATGGGACCCTCGCGCGGTCTCCTCGGGCTTCCAGCCCGGAGTGAGACGTCGGCCCGTTTCGGAAGTCCTGGCCCAACGGACCCGGTCGGCTCCGAATGTCCGCCCCCAATTCCCGGAGCGCGCAGGCTCTTGAAACCTGGAAGTCGAGGCGAGAAACTCGTCCCTGGAGTCCACGGACCTCCAATAGGGTCGAATGGAATCCCGTTTAGAAGGTGGGTTGCAATGAGGTAAACCGCTCGGGAGAATAGATCCTAACTATATTAATATCAGATACTTACGAGAATTCTTCCGTAGACCCTGCGGGAGCAGCGCTCGAACGCCGTCGTCGCGTAAACTCGACTGACCGTTGGCCGTCGACCGTCCCGCGGGGGCACCGCACGTCGAGGATCACTGGAATTACTCAAGAGATCCATCCCCGAAACGAGGTTCTCGAGTCTGATCCCTTCCGGATCCTCCCCTTCCGGATTGTGCGTCGCGAGTCGGAGCTGCCCGAGGATCCATCGGCGCTGGACGACCGGCGCCAAGAGTGGGCCAACTGTCCGAAACCGGACACTTTGTCCCGGAATCGGACACTTCGTTGCGGCCTGAAGCAGGGTCGGTGCGTGATCGGGTAGTGGTCGAGACGCGAGATCATCCTTGACACCAGGAATCTGACCCAGAACGGACTCCTCGCAGCTTCAGTGTGGCCTTCCGCGCAACTAGAGCAAATTCGGCAAATTCGGCACTGTCCCTTTCCCGATAGGCACTGTCCCTTTCCCCAAATTGGCACTGTCCCTTTCCCGATAAGCGGCCGGATCAGGGTGTCGAGTCGGGAGGTTGGGCTTGAGACGTGAAGTCCCTGGCTCCGACCCACGGGGCGCCGACGCGCCGGAAGAAGGTCACTCGCCGCCGGATCTCCTCTTGCGAAGGACGATCCAGATGGCTGACCAGAACCCCCACAAGGCAGATTCCCGGCATCAGGTAGACGTAGATCCAACGGGCCCAGACGGGGAAGGGAACAACCGGGTCGGCCAGAACGTTGGCGTAGATCGCGACGGCCAGGCCCAACGTCCAACCCAGCGCGAGGCAGACGCTCGCGGCCCGCCGGCTCGCCTTCCACCAGAGAAATCCGAAGACGCAAGGGAAGAACATGGCCGCGAAGAGGGTGTTCCCGAAGAGATTGATGACCACCAGCAACTTGCCCAGAAGCGTCGTGCACAACAGGAGGGTGATCAGGCCCAGGAGCAGCGTGACCTTGCGGCCCACCCTCAACTGGTCCGCATCGGAGGCGTCGGGCCGGAGCCACCCTTTGTAGAAATCCTGCACCACCATGGCCGAAGTGGTGTTCCAGATGCTGGACATGGTGGTCTGGCAGACGGCGAAGAGCATGGCCAGCATCAGTCCACGGATCCCGGGGCCCAGGAAAAGGTTCATGGCCCCGCCCACGGCCTGGTCCGGATCCTGCAGGCCGGAATGGTGGCTGTGATAGATGAGCGTGGCCACCTGTCCGCAGGCATAGAGGAGAGTGGTGGCCAGGGTGGCGATGGCCACAGCGGCGAAGGCGGTCTTCTCGCTACGGGCGGCGAACATCCGCTGCCCGTACCAGGGCGCCAGGGGGTAACAGAGGAGGATGACCACGTTCAGGGTGACGATGAAATGGAGGGGTAAAATGGGGTCGGGATCCACGGCCTGGTAGGAATGGAACAGCGGTTCCGGCGCGGCGAACTGCAGGGCGCTAATGGCCAGAAGCGGCAGTACGACGACCGTGACCACCAGCGACGCCGTGTCGGTGAAGGCCACCGCAATCAGGCCGCCGGCCCAGGTGAAGATGAGGACAACGGTGCTGATCACCAGGGCGGTCCAGACCAGGGTCCGGTCCGCCGTGATCCAACCCGGGACCAGGGCGCCCGAGGGTGCAAGTCCCAGCGCCGAGGAAAACGTCTTGCTGGTGGCGATGAGGTAGCCTGAGGAGAAGAGGGTCAGGATCAGGGTGGTGACCAGGCTGACGGCTCGACGCAGTCCCAAGGAGTACCGGGCCTCGAACATCTCGGCGATGCTCACCGCCTGGAGCCTCTGCCAGCGGCGCGCCACCAGCAGGCCGTAGCTGCCGAGTCCGGTGATGAAGATCAGGCAGAGCCAGGCGGCCCGGGGCCCGGCCGTGTAGCTGATGCTCCCGAACCAGATCATGGTGGAGGGATTGAACTCGGTCATCACCAGCGTGCCAACCAGGGCGAACATCCCCAGTTGCCTGCCGGCGACGGTGTAGTCCAGGGAGGTGCGGACGCGGCGCGACACCCAGAGTCCGTAACCCAGGGCCCCCAGGGCGTAGAGCGCCACGATGCCGAGGTCGATCCAGTTCCCGCTCATGACGGGCTAGTCTTCCTGAGCCCAGTCGAACACGGCGGCGATGAGATCCTTGGAGTGCTCCCGGGCCAGTTCGTACGCTTCCTTCATGCGTTCGGGCGGGAAGCGGTGGGTGATCAGGGAATCGAATCGCATGTCCCTGTTGGCCAGGAGGGTCATGATGTACTGGAGATTCCTCCGAATGTTGAAGCGGAGGTCCGAGGCCGGCGCATCGGTTGAAGGAGCAGAGCCGGAGCCCAGGAGCGTGAGCTGCTTGGCGTAGAACCACCTGGGGTCCAGCGGATTGAAGTCGGGAGGTTCGTCGAACCTTCCGGGAAAGCCCAGGATGCTGATCCGGCCGCCGGTGCGGGCGATGTCCACCGAGAGCCGGTATGCCGGCCAGGGATTCGCGGTGAGGATGACCAGGTCCGTCCCCTCCTCGCCGAAGACACGGGCGAGACAGTCGCCGAGACTCGGGTCCCGGTACTCGACGGCGGCGTGGGCGCCCATCTTCAGGGCGGCCGCCGACCGTTTGGGGGAGTTGGAGATGGCCACTACCTTGGCCCCCATGGCCCGGGCGAGTCCCACGGTGCACAGTCCGATGATACCCAGGCCCACCACAGCGACGTTTTCTCCCGTCTCGTACTTCGCCTGCCGGATTCCGGCCAGGCCCAGATGGGTGAGATAGGCCAGCGACGCCTCGTCGTCGGGGACCCCGTCCGGAATCGGAGTCAGCACCTCGTCATCGCCGGCGATGAAGGCGGACTGGTGGTAGTGGCGCGAGAAGATTCTCTGGCCCGGACGGAATTGGGTGACTGCCGATCCCACCTTGCGAACGACTCCGACGTTGGAGTAACCCACTTGGCGCGGGTAGTCGGGCGCGTCGGGAACATAGTTGGAGTCTCCCAGGTAGTTGCCCAGATCGGTGCCCGTGGAGAGGGCCGAAACCAGAGTCTCCACGTAGAGTTGGTTCGGCCCGAGAGCGTCGCTGTCGAGGTCCCGCTCCTCTACTCGAAGGTCCCTGGCGCCGTACAGAATGGCCGCTTTCATGCTGCTGTCTCCCTGTGGTTATGACTTGATCGGTGACGGTGCCGGTTCGAACAAACTCATGCGAGTCCCGAATCCAACAAGGGCGCAGGATATAGCAACCCGGGGGGTGGAACAACCATGCGAGGCCGCCGGGCGGGACCGTTTCAAGGGGCCCGAGAGCCGTTGTCATGGCGCCGGCAATCGTAGGGAGGCGACGGATATTGCGGCAGGATTCCAGGTTTGGTCCTACTCGTCCAAGTAGTAGCCGGAACCGATCAGGATCGGCAGCCCGTAGCTGACCACGCGCTTGACGAAGACCACCTTCCGCTGCTGGGATCCGGTGGCAGGATTGCGGGTCCGGAAATAGAGGAAGGATTCACCGAAGGCATCGGCAACGCTCAAGAAATCCCGGTCCGGAATCGAGGTCAACTCCGAACCGCTTCCCCCCGGTGTCCAAGCGCCCCGGTGGTATGGTTCACCGCTGAAGAGGGTATTCCCGTTCTGGTCCAGCCCGAAAACGTAGATCGAGTCGTGCCTCCAACTCGGATCGGCCGACAGCGGGACGGAGGCGAAGTACCCCATCGATTCGAGCTGCATGGCCGCACAACGGACGAATTCCCGCAACTTTTCGTCCGAAGGATCGAGGGTGAGGCCCATGGCGTTCACCTCTTCCCGTTGGCAGGTGCCGGGGAGATCGCGTTGGTAGATCCCGGCTCCGATCGTCGAGGGCACGCCATTCCAATCGATCGCCTTGATGTAGGTGGCTTTCGGCTCATCGTTGCCGGAAACCGGATTCAAGTAGGAATAGTAGATCCAGCCTTCGCCGAATTCACTGGCCACACGATACGATTCCCGGAAGAGATCATTGCCGAAGGCATCGATCAACCGGCCCCAATGAGACGGGTCCCCTTCGATCGATGGATCCGGCGGGAAGACGAACGATCGAACCGCGTCGCTCACGGGAGTGAGTTCCGTAACCCCGATGTAGACTGGACCCGAACGCCAGCGCTCGTCATTGTGGAAGGCCTCGTAGGCTTCTTCAAAGCCTCTGTCCTGGACCAGCTCGTAGGCGCACTGGACGAATGCCTCCACGTCATTCGGGGTTCGGACTGCGCTTGCGGCGATGGAGTGATCCGCACAAGATGGAGTATCGGCAGTTCCAAAACCCTGTGTGGAGACCAACAGGCTGGTGAGAATAAGGAAACAGGTCCGCCAATGGAAAGCCATCAGGACGTTGTACCGAGCCCGGGACGAAGCCGGGTCGCCCGCCGGTGCGACGGGGCGTTGAGAAATCGTCGTTTCACAATGAATCGACCCGTTCGAGGCAGAACACTATACACTTGTCGCCTAGGCCTCCCCACTGCGCACCGACCATGACCATTCGCATTCTGCAATTGAGCGATCCTCACCTCCTGTCCGACCCCGACTCACAGCATCGGGATGTCCCCACCTGGCGATCCTTTCGCCAGGTCCTTCGCCATTTGGATGGCGAGGCCTCCGGCTTTGACTGGGTAATCCTGACCGGGGATCTGGCGCACGATGAGCAGCGGGAAACCTACCGGCTCCTGAGGCGAACGTTGGAGGAACGAAGCACGCCTTGGCGGATGATCCCCGGGAATCACGACTGCCGGGCGTTCATGCGGGAGGTGTTCCCCGAAATGGCCGGTTCCGCCGGGGACTCCTTCGGCTTCTGCCTGGACCTGCCGGGCTGGAAGCTTGTGGGGCTGGATTCCCGGCTGCCCGGTTCCGTCTCCGGACGGGTGGGCCGCCGCCAGTTGGATTGGTTGAGGAAGGAACTGGAGGCGGACTCCGGAGTTCCTACGATCCTTTTCATCCATCACCCTCCGGTTCCGGTCGGGTGCCCCTGGTTGGACCGGATCGGCTTGGAGGATGCCGGGCAACTCCGCTCGGTCGTGGGGGCGGCGCCTCAGGTTCAACTGGTCCTTTGCGGGCATGTCCACCACGAGTTCCGGGGTCGATTGGGTGAGGTGGAGGTTCTGTCCGCCCCCTCCACGGCTTTCCAATTCCTGCCCCAGGGAGAGATCCCGGTCTTCGATCCTGCTCCCCCCGGCGCCCGGATCCTGGAACTGGACGGGTCGCGGTGGAGGACCCGTGTCGTCCGCGTTCCCGAATTGATCTGGGTGCCGAATCCCGACGTCTGACCGGAGCCGCGCTTCAAGTCCCGGTCAGAATCCCGAGCCCCGCTCCAGAAACAGGAACAGGTCCACCAGGTTCTACGTTGTCATGGCCTCCAGCAGGTCTTCGGGCATGATGGAGATCCGGGAGGTTCGCCGATCGGTGACGAGGTCCTTGGGAATCTCGATTCTCTCTCCGGTGGCGTCGATGAGGGTCAACACCTCTTCTGTCTCATCCGCCAGCATTCCGGTGAACGGCTCGCGTCCCTTGGCCTCGACGATGAGCGCCGTGTACTGGTCGGAGATGACCTTGGAGGGAAACATGATGGCCTCCAGGATCTCGGAACGGCGAAAGCGCTTGACCGCCGTCGACAGATCGGGTCCGCCGCCCCGGCCCTCGCTGCCGAACACGTGGCAATTGGAACACTTGGCCCGGTGGAATACGGCCCGCCCCCGTTCCGCGCTCCCTCTCTCGTAGGCCCCGGGATCGAATTCCAGGTAGAGGCTCAATTCCTCGAAACTCATCTGGGTGAGCCGCGATCGCTCCGGTGGAGGCTCGCCGCTGATGAGCTCCAGAACCCGCTCCGCCCGCTTCCGCGCCAGCTCGGCCTCCCGCGCCTCGGCCTGGTCCCGCTCCTCCGCCGGAAGCAGGTCCAGAACGTCTTCCCAAAGACGGGCGATGTAGCCGTGCATGCTGGCCGCACCCGGCATCCGCCATCCCCGGTCGAACCACTCGACCAGGGTGTTCCGCTGAGCCCGGTTCCAACCCTGCTTGATGGATCGAAGAGCGTAAACGGTATGGATCTGGTCCGGCTGGGACTTTTCCGGCTTCAGATCCCGAAGCAGCGCCTCAATGGCGCCCGGCGTCTGCAGGTGCCCCAGGAGCGTTTCCAACTCCCGATTCACCAGAGAGCTTTCCGTGGGATACAGGTCCAGCAACCGGGAGCCGAGTTGGGAAGCGAATTTCTTGCGTCCCGCTGTTGCCGGCGCCGGGTCGCGCAGCAAGGCCAACTGGCAGATTCGCAGGTAGGCCAGTCGGATCTCCTCGGTCATGGGTTCGCGGCTGTATTCCAGGAGTTTTTCCTGAATGGCGTTCCAGTCCGGACCCGGGATTCCAACCCGGATCAAGGCCAGAAGGCCCTCCAGTGCCCCGTGAGGCCGCTCCCGTACGGTGTCGGCCAGAACCCGTGAGGTCCAGAGAAGTGGGTCCATCCGCTCCAGTGTCAGCCTCGCGGCGTGGCGGACGAACCGGCCGGAATGATCCATGAGGCGGTACAGGCTCCGGGCCAGCGCTTCAGGATCCGGAAGAGGAGAGTCGGAGTTCAATCCGGCCCGCAGGAGGGATTCCGCGGCCCGCCTCGCCACCAGGGGGTCGGAGTCGCCCAAACGCTCATGCAGGCTGGGTGAGACCGATTTCAGGGGGTGGGTCCCCAGCAGGAGGACCGCGGCCGCGCGGACCTCCCGATCCTCATCCCTGGAGAGCTGGTCCAGCAGCTCCGGGACGGGCGCCGGTCCCATGGTCTGAAGCAGCTCCAGGGCGCGGACTCGCTGTTCGGAAGGAGAGGCCCGGTCGCGAGCGACTCGGATCAGATCGCCTTCCCAACGGGTCCCCAATTCGGACTTGACCCGGGTCAGCGCCAGCTTTCCCCAAGCGGACCGGTGCATGGGCTGGGTCAGGGCCTTGCGGGCGCCGGAGCCGGTGCCGACGGAGGACGCGGGCGCCGCGTCGCCATGGAGGACCCTGTAGAGCCCGCCGCTGGTGGATCGGCCGCCCGCCGAGAAATAGAGGAGCCCGTCGGGGCCGACGTCCAGGTCGGTCACATTCAACGGCTCCCCTGTGACGAAGTCCTCGCCGGAGGCGGCGTACGTCGCCCCGGTCTGCTCCGGAAAGCTCACCCGGATGCGCCCCCGGGACCAGTCCCCCAGAAAGAGGGCTCCGTGATATCTGGGAGGGTAGGACCGGTGCTGGTAGAAGGCGATTCCCACGGGTGAGCCGCGTCCCAGACTTTCGACGGCGGGGAGGGAATCGGGGTAGTAGTCGGGGAACTTGCTGGATCCCGTTCGCCAGCCGTAGTCCCCTCCGGGAACCGCGTGAAGGACCCGGATGGGCCGGTACCAGGGAAGCCCGAAGTCCCACTCCATGTCCGAATCGAAGGTAAAGATCTCTCCCTGTGGATTCAGAGCGAAGTCGAAGGCGTTCCGGAAACCGGCGCTGTACTGAGTGACCCGATTGCCGGCGAGATCCAGCCGGTGGATGGTACCGGCGGGCACCCGGATCGAGTTGGCGTGTCCCCGGGGATCCACGTAGCGCTCCAGAAGATGATCCTCCCGGAGCCCCCGGGAGGGAGAGCCCGGGTCGACGGTCGCGTCGGGGTAGGCGTAGTTGCCGTAGAGCAGGTACAGGTCGCCGTCCATGCCGGTCAGGATGGCGTGCGGCCCGTGCTCTCCGATCCGGCCGCGGCTGCCGGCGATCAGGGTGGTGGAATCGGCCTGGTCGTCGCCATCGTCGTCGACCAGCCGGTAGAGGCCCGGTCCGTCGGGCCCGTTGGCCTGCACCAGCAGGTCTCCGGCGCCCAGGTAGTGCATCCCGTGCGCCTTTTGCACCCGGTTCGAGAAGTCCCGGACCCGTTCGAACCGGCCGTCCCCGTCCTCATCCAGCAGGATGTGAATTCCACCGTGCTCACGGGCCACGACCGGCCTGCCCAAGTGGTCGAAGGCCATATTGACCAGTGAGCCCAGCAATTCGTCGGTGGCCACCTGCTCCACCTGGAAGCCGGCGGCAACCCGGAATCGTTCCTTGCCGCGCCGTATCTGGCCGGTCGTCCTGGCCGCCTTGATCCGGATGTCCTTGTACAGGACCCGCATGGGCTGCCCGGTGTGGAGTTGGAGGGCGATGATCCCCGACCTCGACCCCTTGGGATCGGTCAGGTCGCAAACCTGGTGGCCGTTGAGAATGAACCGGATCCGGCGTCCCTCGGCGATGATCTCGTAGCGGTTCCATCCCGTCAGGTCGGCGCGTGAATTGATCGCCGCCTTCTCCTCGGGACTCAGCTTCTTCCAGTAGTCCATGATGCCGCGCTTGCCCTCTTCGTAGAGCATGCCGAAGTATTTTTCTTCGGCGATGTCGGCCTGATACCCCTTGACCACGTAGTCGGGGTGCTGCTCGCTCCGGAACTGGATCCCACTGTTTCCCCGGATCAACTTCACCGAAACCCGCAATGTGAAATCGGTGAAGCTCCGGGTGGTGGAGAGAAAACTGTTGCGCTCGATCGGGTTCTCCTCCGTGGAACCGACGATCACTCCGTTTTGCACCTTCCAGAGTCGGGGGTCGCCGATCCAGCCGGTCAGATCCCGGCCGTTGAAAAGAGAAACGAATCCCTCTTCGTCCTGCGACGCGCGAATTGGAATGGAGCACAGGAAAAGCGAGAACAGGAACGCTGCTGCGAGTCTTGAAAGACCCTGTCCCAAGCCGGACGGGCGACTTCTGAACTTCATTCGCCAACCCCCTTCAGGTTTGTCCGAGTGTGCCATTTTGGTGTCGGAGAGAACTATTGTCACACCCGAACAGACTGTCAACCGAGGACCCGCTCCGATTGACACCGGCTCGGCCGGTTACTACTTTGGTCCGGCCGAGCCGGGTTTCGAGAGACCTGGACAACCGGAGGAGAGCCAAGATGATGATTTCCAAATATTTCCAGCCACAGAATCTCGTTTGGTTGTGCCTGGCAATGTTTCTGGCGGTGAGCTGCAACCCGGCGGTCCAAAATGAGGCTTCCGAGGCGCCGGCGAGCGAAACAGCGGGAGAGGTCATGCACGAGTACTACGAACTTCGCGTCTACCGCATCGACAGCCTCGAAAAGCAGGAAGTCGTCAGCCGCTACCTGGAGACCGCGCTGCTTCCCGCGTTGAACCGGACGGGCATCGATCGAGTCGGAGTCTTCACATTGCAGGAAGCGGGAGACGACTTCTCCATTTTCATCCTGATCCCCTATCCGACCCTGGATCATATGACTCGGCTGAGCGACGTCCTGGATCAGGACGCGGACTACCAGACGGCGGCGTCCGAATACTTTTCCGCCTCCATCGACGACCCGGCCTACGGGCGAATCGAGAGCAAGCTGATGAAGGCCTTCGACAGCATCCCGGTCATGGAGCTGCCGGAGCAGTCGTCCACCGGGGACGCGCGGATCTTCGAGCTTCGGACCTACGAGAGCCATCACGAGAACGCGGCCTATCGGAAAGTGCAGATGTTCGACGAGGGGGAGACCCAGATCATGCGGGAAGCGGGTCTCGGTCCGGTTTTCTTCGGAGAAGTCCTAGTGGGCCATGACGTGCCGAATCTGACCTACATCCTGTCGAGCACGGACCGGGAGACGCACAAGAAGAGCTGGGAAGCCTTCCTGGCTCATCCCGATTGGGTCAGGATGAAGGCCATGGAGCGCTACAAGGACACGGTCTCCAAGATCACGAACTGGTTTCTGATTCCGACTTCCTATTCGCAGATCTGACCACCGATCGAACGGGCTGTGGCAGCCTCCGGGCAGGGTTTGAGAAAAGGACTCCGATACGCGGCGTGGGCCCTGGTGGCCGTGGCGCTCGGGTCGTTCCTGACCTTCCACCATCTGGCGCGCCGGGCATTGCCCCAACTCGACGGAGTCCGCTTTGTAGCGGGCCTGCAACAGCCGGTTGAAATCGTACGCGACCGGTGGGGCGTCCCCCACATTTTCGCCGGCAGTGATACGGACGCCTATTTCGCATTGGGCTATGTCCATGCCCAGGACCGCCTCTTCCAGTTGGAACTGACCCGGCACGTCAGCCAGGGACGTCTGGCGGAACTGGTGGGTGAACCTGGGCTGAACCTGGATCTCCTCTTTCGGACCATCGACCTGCACGGTCCTACCCGCCGCATGTTGGAGCGGGCCGGCGCACCGGTTCGCTCGGCGGCACGGGCCTACGCCCTCGGCATCAACACCGCCGTCGCCGACTTGGACGGATCTCTGCCTCTGGAGTTCACCCTGTTGAACCATGAGTTCGAGCCGGCCGAACCGGACGACTTCGTGGGAGTGATCGGGCTTATGACGTGGCAGTTGAACCTGTCATGGGAGATGGACCGTTACTTCGAGCAATTGGTGGCGCGCATGGGGGAGGAGCGGGCGCTGGAGCTCTTCCCATTTCGTCAGGGAGGATCGCCGCCGGTGCATCCGCCGGACGGGACGGCGTCCCCGGCATCGCCGCCGCCGGCAATGGAATCGGCCGTGATCCTGGATCGTCTGGGAAAGCTGATCCCGGCCTCCGCAAGCATTCCCTTGCCAGGGAGGTTCCTTCCGTCGCTCAGCGGAACGGGAGGCAGCAACAGTTGGGTTGTTTCTCCCCGGCGCAGCGTCACGGGGCACGCCATCCTGGCCAACGATCCCCACCTGGGCTTCCCCATGCCGCCCATCTGGTATCAAGCGCATCTCCGCGCTCCTGGATTTGAGGCAGCCGGAGTCACCCTTCCCGGCCTGCCTTTCGTGGTGGTCGGACGAAACCGGAACATCGCCTGGGGCCTGACCAACGTGATGCAGGACGCGGCCGATTTCTTCGTGGAGCGGATGGACGACGATCGTCCCGGCCAGGTCATGTATCGCGGCCAGTGGGTGGATTTGAAAAAAAGGGTGGAGACGGTCCGGGTGAAGGGTGGAGAAACCCGGTCGCTGGAGGTGCTGTCCACGCCCCACGGACCTTTGGTGAATCACCTGCTGCCTGAGATTCAGAAGCCGGTCTCCTTCCGCTGGACCCTGCATGCGGCGAAACACGCCAACGAGATGGAGGGTTTGTGGCTCCTGAACCGGGCGCGGAACTGGGATGAGTTCCGCAGGTCCATGTCCTGGTTCGGCACTGCGGCCCAAAACGTGGTCTACGCAGATCGGGAGGGACACATCGGCATGCAGACCGTCGGCGCCTTTCCCCGTCTGGACGGCCGAAAGGACGGGACCCGGTTCCGCGTGGGATGGGACGGCAGCGAGGAGTGGAACGGGTTTCATCCCTTCGAGGAGAATCCGGTCAGTTTCGACCCGCCGCAGGGTTGGTTGGCCTCGGCCAACAACCCCACGGTGGAGCCGCCCAGCCCCTTCTATATCTCCGCCTGGTGGGAGCCGGTGGACCGGATCAGCCGAATCGGCGAGGTTCTGACGTCTCAGGACAGGCTTTCGGTGGAAGACATGAAACACTTGCAGAGCGATTCTCTTCTACCGGCGGCCCGCGAGCTGACTCCCCTGGTGTTGGAGGCCTTCGATCCACCTCCCCCAGCCGGCGACCCGGTGCGAGAAGCCCTCGAGGTATTGCGCGGCTGGGACTACGTGATGGACGCCGGCCAAGCCGCGCCCACGTTGTTCGCCACCTTCCACCGGCAATTGTTCGAGGAGATCTTCCAGGACGAGTTGGGGGAAGACCTGATCGGGGCGTACCGTTCCCGCGGAAATCTCCCCGACACCATGGTTCGAACGGTGTTGAAGCGGGGAGCAGGACACTGGATCGACCGGATCGGCACGCCGCGCGTCGAGGAGCTGCCCGAGATACTTCAAGCCGCCTTTCGGAAGGCCGTAACCCGCGTCTCTACCCGGTGGGGTCCCGATCCCAGGAACTGGATCTGGGGAGACGTTCACACCCTGACCATGGTCCATCCCCTGGGCTTGGCCTCCCGGATCTTTGGATGGTACTTCAGCCTGGGTCCATTCCCGGTTTCCGGCGCCAAAGGCACCGTAAAAAAGATGGGCTACCGCTCGGATGATTTCCGGGTCGTGTCCGGCGCTTCCGTTCGTCAGATCACCGACTTCTCGGAGCCGGACCGGTTGTTGACGGTGATTCCCGGCGGTCAGTCGGGAATTCCGGCCTCGCCCCACTACGGCGACCTGTCGAAACTCTGGCTGACGGGACGCTACCATCCGATCCCGTTGAACCGCGAGGCGATCCAGGAGGCCCACCGCCTGGTCCTTCGTCCCGGGGTGGCCGCTCCCGGCCAGTAGCGGCGCCGAATTCTTCTGGAGAATTGAAGCCGGTCTACGCACCTCTCCAAAAAAGATCTTCCGTTGCTTGCCATTGAGGAATTGTCCGGTGTAGCCTGTCTTCAACAAGTCCCATCGGGTCGCCTGCCATTCAATTGTCCGAAAGATGACGACGGGGACCCGTGGAGCACGCCGCCCTGAACCGTTAGTAGGGGGTCCATCTTGCCGCCATTGGCTCGGTTGTTGGTCAATGCTCATCCCAGTCCACTCCGCATTCTGATCATCCCTCGGCAAGCCTCACGCAGAAACGGAACACCTGGAACCGGAGAACCCTCCGGGAGTCGTGCAACTCTCATCCGCCGTCATCTCGCTCCGGTAAATATGACGCAGGCCCAGGTCGTTTCATCCTCGTGGATGGTTCCGTAATTCTTCCAACTGCAGGGGGGTTGACATGCGAATTCGGAAACAGGTTTCAGGCATCGGTCCGATCTCTCCAATCGTCGTAGCGGCGGTCCTGTTCGGTCTGCTGCTGCCGTCAACGGTGGCGGCCCAGACCATGAACAGCGACGTCACCGGAGTGGTGACGGACGCCACGGGAGGCGTGATCCCGGGCGTGACCGTCATTGCCACCAACGAGAGCAACCGGGCCCAGCGGTCGGCGGTCACTGACGACCTGGGCGTCTACCGCCTCGCCGGCATTCAGCCCGGCACCTACACCGTGGAGGCGGAACTGACCGGATTCAAGCGCTCCGTACAGACCGGCATCGTCGTCTCCCCGGGACTGCTGAGACGCGTGGAAATCGTTCTGGATGTCGGGGACGTCACCGACTCGGTGATCGTCACCGATGAGGTTCCGGTCCTCCAGACCAGCAACGCCACGATCTCGACGGCTCTGCCCTCCCAGGTCCGCGACAAGCCCATCGCCAGCATGACGCGAGGCGCTCTACTGGGAGAACAGATGATCTGGGCGGCAGGTTCGGCTGCGGGCGGCGTTTACGGGTTCGTCGGCAACCGCGCGGACATGAACCAGTACAACGTCGAGGGCATGCAGTACAACTTCATCAGCTCCTCGGTCTCCAACAACATCATCGAGGAAGTCAGCGTGGTACTGAGCAATGCGCCCGCGGAATACGCTCGGCCGGTGACGCTGAACGCCACTCTGAAGAGCGGGACCAACGAATATCATGCCGAGTATTGGATGGCGGGGGTCAATCCCTGCCTGAACGCGCTGAGAAGCCCATTCTCCCCGGCCCGAGCCAGCCGGGCGCCCTGTGTCACCGCCAAGCGGCAGTTCTTCAATGTCGGTGGTCCGATTCTCAAGGACCGGGTGTTCTTCTTCTACTCCTGGGCTCGGCCGAATTCATTCTCGAATCTGTCCAACTCCCGGCCACAATCCTTCCCCAGCCTGCGCATGCAGGGTGGAGACTTCTCCCTTTATCCATCCAAGATCATCGATCCCGCCACCGGCGAGCAGTTTCCCGGAAACGTCATTCCCGCCGGCCGCATCAGCCCCGTCGCCCAGGCGATCATGAACGACTTCATGGGGAGTTCGGTCAATTACCTCGGCGCTCCGGAGAGCTATACCAACAACGTCCAGCAATTGGCCGGCCGGTACCGTCAGGACAACGACCACAACATCAAGACCGATTTCAACGTCGGCGGCAATGACAGCTTCTCCTTTCACGCGGTGCGCCACAAAGTCCTCAGCAACACGGATCGTCACCACCCCAGCACCGGGACCAGCAACGCCTTGCACACCACCTTGCAGGACAACGTCTTCAACTGGCAGTCGGGGGTGACTCACAACCATGTCTTCAGTCCGGGCGTGATCAACCAGATGCGACTGGGCGTGACCCGTTTCGTCTACATCCACCGGCAGTTGAAGGACTGGGAGGGGGACGCCGAGAGCGCGCAGGGTCCGGAGTTCGTCAACCGGTGGGGTCTGCAGGGGGTTGCGGTTCCCGACCTTTCGGGAATGCCCCATATCAATATCGGCGGCTGGCTTCGAACCTATTTCGACAACGAGAGCGCCACTTACGATTCGCGTTATTCGTTCTTCAACGACCTCTCGGTGACCGAGGGCCGGCACAATATCAAGATCGGAATGTCGGCGGTCAAACTTCTGGAAGACGGGCCGGCGCGGGGGAACTACTTCGGCGCCTTCAATTTCAGCAACATATTCACCGGAGCCCAAGTGGCCAGCGACCCTATGACCTGTGCGGCCCCAGCCGTGTGCGGAGACGCGTTCGCGGACTTTCTGCTGGGATTGCCGAGTTCCTCGACCCGGTATCAGCCCCGTTCCGTCATCGCCCGGCGGAAATGGGAGTGGGGTGCGTTCATCCAGGACGATTGGAACGTCACCGACAAGTTGAACCTTTCCTATGGGCTGCGCTGGAGCCGCTATACGGTTCCCTACGACAAGAACGGAATGTTCTACAACTTCGATCCGGAGTCGCTCTCCATCGTGGTGCGGGACGAGTTCGCCCGGGAGCGGATCCATCCCTCCTGGCCGACGCACACCTTCCCGGTCATATTGGCCAGTGAGGCCGGGTTCCCGAGCAAGCTGATCGAAGGCTCCAACAATTGGCAGCCTCGCGTCGGATTCGCCTATCGAATCACTCCCAGTTCGGTGCTCCGCGGAGGTTGGGGGATCTACAACGGCGCTTCCCGCTTCCTGCCGCTCCAGGCGTTCGGTCCCTTCGTGGTCTCCGAGAGCTTCACCAATGAAGTCCGTTCCGGCAGCGCCACGGGCGCCTTGTACTCCTGGCCGCACGCATTTCCCACGGCCTCGGACGTCATCACTGTCAGCAGCGCGTTCGGGTTCGCCAAGGACTATCACGAAGCCTGGACGCACAACTGGAACGTGACCTACGAGCGCGAAGTCGCCACCAACTGGGGCGTGCAACTGACGTATCGGGGAGTGAGGAGCAACGATCTGCTCTGGGGCCGGAATCTGAACGCCATCATGGCCAGCGGCACTCCTTGGAGCCGGGACCGGTTGCCCTGGCCCAACCTCTCCAGCGTGAACTTCGTCGAGAACGGAGGAGACAGCATCTACAACGGGATCGAGTTCCGGCTGACGCATCCCTGGGTCAACGGCCTGCACTCACAGCTCTCGTTGACCAAGCAGTGGTCCGGTGGCCTGAACGCGCCCATCTGGGCCAGCGATCAGGGGATCACCTGGCCCGAGTATCCCTTCGACCTGGACCGCGACCGGGTGGCGATGGCGACACCCTGGCCCAGCCACGACATCCTCTGGAACTTCATCGCCGAGATGCCGTTCGGCCGCGGGAAGCGGTTCTTTGCCGACCTGAACCCGGTGATGAATGCCATCGTCGGAAACTGGACCTTCACGGGCGCCTTCTCCTGGCGGTCGGGAATCGGGCTGACGCCGAACTGGAGCGGAGTCGACTTTGCCAACTACGGAAGGTTCGGCGGGCGTCCCAACCAGACGTGCGACGACCCGAACGGGGGTCCCAAGGACGTCCGTGGTCAATGGTTCAATACGCGGTGCTATGCCGTGCCCAGCGCCGGAAGCCTCGGGAATGCGCAGATCAACTCCATCGTCGGGCCCGGCGCCTGGATCTTCAATCTGAACCCGTACAAGGAGTTCGAGCTCAACTTCCTCCGCGAGGGCGCCCGGATCCAACTCGGAGCCAACATCGTCAACGTCCTCAATCACCCCGTTTACGGCAACCCCAACACCACCGTGAACAGCCCCACCGCCGGCCAGATCCGGGGATCGGGGAACGCCCGCGGGATGTGGCACGATTCCCTGGGTCAGCGCAAGGTCGTGATGGACATGAGGTTCATCTTCTAGGAAAAGGAGGGGCGATTTCCAATCGTCCATTTCTCCATGCACTACCGGATTTCGGCGGGCGGGAGCCGGTGAGGGAGCTTCTGAGAAACAAGGAGGGGCGACTTCCAGTCGCTCTTTCCGCCGTGGCCGCTTGCTGCTCGGGAGTCCGGCGGTTAGGAAACCGCCGCTCCAGTTCGGCGGCAGGAAAGCCGCCACTCCCGCGCCGGATCCGGATCCTCCTGCTCCTGCTCCCGCTGGCCGGGTTCCTGCCGAATTGTACCCACGCCCCGACCTCGCCCGTGAGTGTCGTGGTCGGCCCTTCGGCTCCCGAGCTGGAGCAATTCGCGGCCAGCGAGCTTTGCGGCTACCTCGAGAAGCTGTTCGACGTTCGTGTCCGGCCGGCCACCGAAGCGCCCGCCTCCGCCGAAGCGGTTCTGCTGGTGGGATCGCCCGGGACCAACCCCATTCTCGCCGAGGCGCTCTCCGGCGGCGTTTTTCCCGAGCTGACCGATCAAGGGCTGGTGCTGCGGACCATCGACCTCGAAGGCCGGCCGGCGCTGGTAATCGGAGGTGGAAGTCCCCGCGCCACTTTGTGGGCCGTCTACGAACTGGCCGAGCGTTGGGGCGTCCGCTACCTGATCGACCGCGACGTCCTGCCTCCCAAGAGGACGTTCCAGCTTCCGCAACTCGACGCGGTCATGGAGCCGGTTTTCCGGGTGCGCGCCCATCCCACGATTCAGGATCTGGTGGCCAGCATGGAGAGCTGGGGCATCTCCGACTTCCGGCCGCTGATCGATCAGTTGGCCAAGATGAAGTTCACCCGGATCAACGTCTACGCCTTCGGGTGGCAGCCCTACCTGCACTGGGAGCACAAGGGAATCGAGCGCCGCTCGGCTCATCTCTGGTACGGCTACCACTATCCCATCACTCCGGACACCATCGGGCGGTCCCTTTTCGGAGACGTTTCCCAGTTCTGGCATCGCGATCTTCCCCTCACCTCCTCCTATCCCGAAATGATCGAGGCGGGGCAGCAACTGGTTCGGAACCTGATGGACCATATCCACAAACGGGGCATGGAGACCGCCTACGCCGCTCCGGTGATCGACTTCCCGCCGGAGTTCGCGCCGCTGCTTGACGGCGCCGAGCAGAGCGCTCAACTGAGTGGCATGTCGGTGGTTCCGGGACAGGAGACGCCTCTGGACGACCCCGAGTTCTTCGGCCTCTCCTCCGCCGTTCTGCGTGCGACGCTGAACAGTTATCCCAAGACCGACGTGGTCACCGTCTTCATGCCGGAGTTCCGGCAGTGGATCGGAGAGTACGAGCGGGCTTGGGAGGCCCTCGACGAGAAATACGGTGTCGGCGAGGAACTCTCCCTGGACCGGATCACCTCCGCCGTGAAGCATCGCAAGGGATCGGAAGGGAGCCCCGAGCGGGCGCTCAACGAACTCAAGGGGGACATCGCCAATCTCTACTTCTTCGACCGCCTCCTGCGCGACCCCGAGGTCTTGAAGGGAACCTCCCGCTCCCGGATCCGGGTGAACTGTTTCGGAGTCTCGGAAGAGCTCTACCCCATCCTGGACCGGATCTGGCCGGCGGACTGGACTCTGGAGAGCATGCCCTCCAATCAGCCGGTCCACCTCTTGAGGCGGATCGAGATCCTCAAGGATCTGCCTTCTCAAGTCCTGGGCATCATGAACCTGACCCTGGACGACGACAACATCGGAGTCATGCCCCAGCTCACCACCAACTCCCTGTACGAGATCATCCAGGTGATGCACCGGCACGGTTGGAAGGGAGTCATCGCGCGGGAGCGCTTCCCCGGAGACCATGACTGGCCCCTCGCCTACCTGGCGCGCGCGTCCTGGGATCCGGAGATCACTCCCGACGCGGTGGCGCGGGATCAATTGAAGGCGATCTGCGGCGAGGGGTGCGTCGAGGACATGCTGTCGGCCTACCATGAAGTGGAGGCGGTGACCATCGCTCTGGCCAGGTCGGCCTTCGCGTTCCCGGCGGACTGGCCGCCGTCGACGTCCTTTTCGCCGGGCGGCATGTTGATGAAATACTGGTACCTGAAGGACCGGGCGACTCCGTCCTATGTTGACGAGGCCCATGAGGGCTATTCGCGGGCTCTGAAGTCGGCAAGGAAGGCCCGCGACAAGTCGACGCCCGAAGGCCGATGGTATGTGGACTACTGGGCCGGCCGCCTGGAGTTCGCCCGGCAGTACGTGGCGGCGGTGCAGGCGGTGCAACGGTCTGCCGCCGCATTCCGTTCCGGCGACCGCACCGGCGCCGTCCGGGAAGCCGACCAGGCCATGGCCGTTCTGCGCAAGGGCCTGGAAGCCTATGTCCCGATCGTGCGCAACCGGACGGACCTGGCGGCCATTGCCTTGGTCAACCAGTCGTACCGGCAACTGTTTCAAAGGCGCTGGTCGGTGAAGACCTGGGGCTACTGACCGATATCCTTCCTGCGACGCCGGCTGACTTCAAAACTGGGGGACCCATGGTCAGACGACGAGATTTCATGCGATATGTTGCCGGAGGAGCCCTGGTGAACTTCCTGGATCCGGCCACCGCCCTCGGACATGGAGCCGCGGGGGAGCCGGGACTGACCCTCCGGCCCTATCAGTGGGAAGGCCCCTATGCCGAATTCCGCAACCGGGGCGCGCGGCATGACTGGCGCCTGTGTGCGGCATTGCGGGCTCCCTGGATGAGCCCGGAGGAGCGCCTGATCCTCCGGACGTCCGAGATCGTGGGCTACGAGCAGGCGTACCTTTATGACGATCATTTCCCGCCCTACCAGCCGGAGGGCAGGGGAAAAGGGTATCGCCACATTCCTTTCGAGTGGCGACAAACGAGCGGTGACGAGGAACTCTCGGCGGACTGTCCGGTTCCCGGACACGGCCGTTTCTGGCTCGACCTCTCGGCTCGGAGCGACTACCTGGACATCCGTCTGGGGATTCAGAACGGCCTCGACCGTCCCATGGGGAAGGTGGACTGGCATTTCTGCGTGGTCGGACTGGAGAGCCGTTTCGCGGACTCGGACCGGAAGCGAACCTACCTTTTCGGCGAGGGCCGGCTGCGCGCCTTCAACGAGTTGAGCGGCGGTCCCAAGATTGAACTGTTCAACGTTCAAGGCGCCGGCGGGTTCGTGCCCGTGGGACACGAAATGCTTCCCGTGAGTTTCACCACCGCCGAAGCGCCCCTCGTGATCGTCGAGTCTTCGGACCGGCAACACGTCGCGGCTCTGGCGTTTGAGCGGGCCTACAGCATCTACGGCGACCCCGTCGGGAACAAGTGCTTCCATGCCGATCCCTACTTCGGTCCTCTCACCACGCCCGGTGAGGAACGCCGCATCAAGGGCCGGCTCTACGTCATGCGAGGAACGCCGCAGGATGCCCTCGACCGTATCCGGAGCGACTTCCAATCCGGCGCGGGGTAGGCGACGATACCTCTGAAGAAACGTGGCGGGACTGCTTCGACCCTTCCTGACGATCCCTTCCGACTCTGAACCACGGGAGTGTCTCCAATGAGCCAACGAGTTCGTTTCGGCATGCTCGGCACGGGCAACTTCTCGCCCTTTCTGGCCCAGTACATCAACGAGGTGGCGAAGGTGACGGCCATCTGCGATCCCAATCCGGAAGCCAGGGCCCGGTTTCTGGAAATGACGGGCCGCGACGTTCCCCAGTACGAAGACTACCGGCGCCTGCTGGAGGAGGCCGAGATCGATGCGGTGGCCCTGACGGGGCCGAACCACCTCCACCGGCCCATGGCGGTGGCCGCGGCCGGATGCGGCAAGCACGTGTTCTGTGAGAAGGCCATGGCTCCCACCGTGCCGGATTGCTGGGAGATGGTGCGCGCCTGCCGAAACGCCGGAGTTCGCCTGATGGTGGGGCAAAAGCGCCGGCTGCGTCCTCCCTGGGCCCGGATGATCCAGCTTCGGGAACTCTTGGGACCGGTCCATGCCATGTCCACCATCGGTTACTTCGACGCGCGTCAAGACGGCTTTCAGGGCTGGTGGACCCGGCAGGCCGAGAGCGGAGGAGTCCTGGCCTGCTCGGGGGTCCACGAACTCGACTGGATGCGCGCCATGTGCGGCGACGTGGCGGCGGTGAGCGCCGTCTGCGGGCCTGGGATAGACTCCCGCTATGACTTCTCCGACTCGATCCACGTCCTGCTCCGCTTCGCGTCGGGAGCGACCGGCTTCCTGGGGGTGTCCCTGTCTTATCCCCTGACCCGGTACCGGCAGGTCTACGGCGCCGACGTCGTCTGCAGCCGGGGGGGAATGCGGCTGGTCACGTCGTTTCAGCACATCGACCTCTACTGGCAGTTGCTGACGGAATCCGACGAGCACCATGAGCGGTTCGAGGAGCCGGGCGGCAACCCCGTCGGCGCCGAGGAGGCCTTGCGGAAGGAGACACGAGAGTTCGTCCGCTGGATCACCGACGGGACCGACCCCTGTCTGACCTGGCGGGAAGGGCTCCGCTGCGTGGAGCTGATCGAAGCCGCAAACCGGTCCAAGAGCATGGAGGGAGAGTGGGTTCAGCTCCCACTCTACCCGGGTCTGGAATGATTCGAATCTCGAGATCGAATCCGGTAGGGGCGCCCCTTGTGGGTGCCCTCTTCGGTCCACTGCCTCGGATATCCCTTTCGCTGTTGTTGCCGGTGCTCGGGAGCACGTTGTCACAGTCCTGGGTAGCCGGTGGCCAAGCTGCGGGACAAAGCGTTGCGCCGGTCGTGTTCGAAGAACTGGGCCCCGCCTCAGGCGTCGACTTCGTTCTGCGGAACTCCGCCACCCCCCGCAAGTACCAGATCGAGCCCATGATCGCGGGCGTCGCACTCTTCGACTACGACAACGACGGGTACCTGGACATCTATCTGGTCAACGGCGCCGAGATACCGGCGCTCGAAAAGACGGGCCCCAAGTACTTCAACCGCCTCTATCGAAACCAGGGGAACGGGACCTTCCGCGACGTGACAATGGCGGCCGGCGTCCAGGGAAAGGGCTATACGATGGCGGCGGGGGCCGCCGACTACGACAACGACGGTTGGCAGGATCTCTACGTGGCGGGGGTCAATCGGAACCAGTTGTACCGCAACAACGGCGACGGGACCTTTTCCGACGTGACGGACAAGGCGGGCGTCGCGGGAATTCATCCCCGTTTCGGCAAGACCTGGGCGGTCGCGGCCGGCTGGTTCGACTACGACAACGACGGCTGGCTGGACCTCTTCGTGGCCAACTACGTGGTCTGGGATTTCGACAAAGACCCCTTCTGCGGCTGGGAGCACACCAAGGTGCGCATCTACTGCCATCCCTCCTACTTCGAACCTCTGCCGAACTTTCTTTACCGGAACAACGGTAACGGCACCTTCACCGACGTGTCGGCGAAGTCCGGGATCGGCCGGCACGTGGGGAAGGGAATGGGAGTGGCGTTCGCCGATTACGACGACGACGGAGACCTGGACGTCTTCGTGGCCAACGACAAGGCGCGGAGCCTGCTGTTTCAAAACGACGGGAAGGGCGCGTTTACCGAGCGTGGCATTCCCGCGGGCGTCGCCTACAACGGCGACGGCAGGATGCTCTCCTGCATGGGCGTGGATTTCCGGGACATCGACAACGACGGCCGGCCCGATCTCTTCATCACCGCGTTGACCAACGAGACCTTCCCCTACTACCACAACGAGGGAGGCGGGATCTTCGACGACTTCACCCGCCGCAGCGAGCTGGCCCGGCTCAGCATCACCATGAGCGGATGGAGCAACGGGATCTACGACCTGAACAACGACGGTTGGAAGGACCTTTTTTCGGCGAACTCCTACATCGAGGACATCGACCACATCATTACCAACTACCCCTACCGGCAGCGAAACGCCGTCTTCGCCAACCGGGGCGGCCGCTTCGTGGACCATTCGGGCGGCGCCGGAGCCGGCTTCCAGACGGCTGGCGCCCACCGCGGCTGCGCCTTCGGAGACCTGGACAACGACGGCCGGGTCGACATCGTGGCGACCCGCTTCGACGAACCGGCGAGAATCTTTCGAAATGTGTCCCCGGAAAGCCAACACTGGCTGCTGGTGGAGTTGGTGGGGACCCAAAGCAATCGGGACGGGATCGGCGCCAAGCTGGTCCTGGAGTCGGCCGGCGGGGTTCAACACAACCACGTGACCACCAGCGTCGGCTACGGCGGTTCCAGCGACCGCCGCGTCCACTTCGGCCTGGGACCGGACGCCTCCGTCAAACGGCTTGAAATCCGATGGCCCAGTGGAGTCCGTCAGGTATTGACCGGCGTTCATGCCGATCAGGTGCTCCGGGTCGAGGAGCCCGGGCCTGCAAATTAGTGTTCCTACCGTCCCCATTTCGAACCGAGTCCCCAAGTGCATGACTGGCTCGCGGCTGCCAGGCTAGTACGAATTCTTGACGCACTCGATTTATCGTAGTAACAATAAATCGCGTGGATCGAATTCGACGCGGCCAAGCGGGAGGCTACACTTGAGGCCCGCGGGCTGGACATGGCTCGCGCCGGCGACGTGTTCACCGGCGACACGCTTACCGTAGTGGACGACCGGCGAGACTATGGCGAGAACCGTTTCATCACTGTCGGCTATCTCGACGCAACGATGGTGGTCCTTGTCTGGACACCTCGTAGCAAAGCGCGTCGGATCATCAGCATGAGGAAGGCCAATGAACGCGAACGAAGGCTCTATACCTCGAGATTTTGATCCGGACACTGCGCCGGATCTGTCCAGGGACGGGTGGCCGGAGAAGTTTGCCAAGGCGCCCGTTCGTCGCGGCCGTCCACCGGTTGCCAGACCGAAAGTGTCCACCACGATCCGGTTGTCCCAGGATGTGATCGACCACTTCAGAGCGGGTGGGCGCGGTTGGCAGACACGAATCAACGAGGCGCTTCGCGAGTGGATCGGGAAGCGGTCCACGCCGTGATTTGCCCATTTCGACTCGGCAAGGTCAATTCTCCTGCCGGTTTTTCCGTTGCCCGAACTACCGGCGTACCGGGCTCGACCCCTTACTTCTGCTCCACGTAGACGGCGTTTCGGGCATGTTCCTCAGCTTTGCCCGCATCGCCCAGGGCCGTGTAGATTCGGGCCATCAGGTAGTGGATCCGATAGTCGGAGCGGTCCAGAGTCACTGCACGATCCGCTGCGCGCGCCGCTTCTGCAAAGCGTTTCATCTGGAAGAGCACCTTGGCGAGTTCGTAGTGCGCTTCCGGGTCCTGAGGGGAGAACCGGGTCACCGCTCTGAACTGCTGGCAACTCTCCTCCCCCCGGTCCAACCCGGCGAGGAACAGCCCGTAAGCGATATGAATCCCCTTGTCCGGGGGCGTCCGGAGGCGGTTTTTCTCGACTCCCTGCGCGAAGACCTCCTCGGCCCGGACGGATTCTCCCAACCGGGCCAGGGTCTGCGCCAACTGTGAATAGATCTCGACCACCTGCGGATTGAGCTGCAGAGCGTTCTCCAGCGCCTCGCGGGCCATTGCCGGCTGATGGGAGAGGAAATAGGAGCGCCCCAGCAGAAACCACGTATTGGCGTCCCTGTCGTCCAGCCCCAGAGCGCTCCGGAAGGCGGCCAGGGCCTTGGGAAAATCCTCCATCGTGGCGTAGATCATGCCCAACGCCGTGTGGGCTCTTGCGTAACCCTTGTCCAGGGCGATGGCCTTCCGGGCCGATTCGATGGCCGGGTCGAATTTCCCCTGATTGAGCAGGACGCCCGCCAACAGGGTGTGGCCTTCGGGAGATTGCCGAAGCCGGAGGTGGGTGCGGAGGAATACCTCGGCCAAATCGGGCTGGCCTGCCGCGTAGTAGATCGTCCCCAGCCGAAGTTGCGCTTTCGGGTAATGGGAACTCGTGTTGGGGATCCGGCGGAAGAGCGGCTCCGCGGCGGGGAAGTTCCGCTCGCGAAACAGCCGTTCGGCTTCCTCGAACGGACCGCCTGCAGCCTCCGTGGCCTGGGACGCGGCCGTCTTCCCGCTTGGGAGGATGGAAGGGGCCGGGGATGCCGGCAGCAGGCCGGGGGTTGACGCGAGCATCAAGACCAACGCCGCCAACGCGGCCGTGCCGGGCCGTTCCATTCCGCGTCTCGACATGCTCGACGCCATTTGAAACCTGCGCACGAAAGGGGAAAGACGAATTCCGCCGGGCGGTCAGTCGGCTCGAAAGGGCCGGACCGTGAAGTCCTCGGCCAGTTGCAGATGGTTTCCCGACAAGCGGTCCTCCACCTCCACCCCGATTCGATAGTCTCCGGTTTCCAGGCCGGCGAGACTCAGGGACTGTATGAAGACCACCCTCTGATCGGAGGAATACTGGATCGACTGTCCCTCGGGATCGGGCCTTACCTTCAGGACTTCGCCATTTTGCAGGAGCTGGTAGGCCACGCTCAGATGAGGCTTCATTGTCTCCTGGTCGATATCCGCGTTGTAGATCTGGAAATAGAGGCACAACGACTGCCGGGGATCGAAGGTCTTGCGCAGGTTGGGCAGGACCTTGACGTCGCCGATGACGAACATCTCCTCCCGATTGGGGACGCCATCCAGAACCTGAATGCCCGGCGAAAGGAGGAGCGAGCTGGCCGCCAGCCGCTCGGCCTTGTAGGGCACCGGAATGATCGCCTTGCGTTGGACTCCCACCCTGCCCTCGTTCAGATCCTTGACCACGAAGTCCAGCTTGTATCTCTGTTTCCGCTGGAGAAGCAGGATTTTCTGGAAGCTGGAGGTCCCCAGGAAGCCGATTTGCAGCTGCTGCGGAGTGAATGAGGTGATCAGGTCTTGGTCAAACTCGGCGACGACCCGGTTGCTGAGGCTGGTCACGACCCCATACACGGCCACCCGGGCGACGTGACGCCCATTCTCCAGCTTGAACGTCAGTTGACGGTTGTCCACCTGCAAGGTGACCGGAACCAGAATCTCGTCGGCGTTGAGGGAGAAATAGTCCTCGCGCAGTTGAAAAGGCAGATCCTCGAACTCGACGTTGACCCCAACAATCCTCTTGAGGTCGTCGTACTTGATCTCCTTGGCGCCCTGAACGAACGCGTAGGTCTTGTACCGGTAGAAGGGATCGCCTCGCATCGAATACATGAGGCGATAGTTTCTCCCCAGCTCCTGCCATCGGGTCGGCCCCCGAGCCGGCGAGTACAAGAGTGCATCCTTTTCGTCGGGGTTCACAGCCAATCGATATTGGCCGGACAGTGTCGAGTCGACGAACTCCAGGATGATGTCGTTGCCGAGTCCTTCGATGTGCCGGTATCGCCAGATCTCGAACGGGTAGACGGCGGTGGACCCGCCTCCCTCGGTCATGGGCCGGTGATAGTTCTCACCCGAAGAATGGGATTCGATCTCCGCCGGCGGCCCATGGAGGATATAAATCTTTCCCCGGTCACTCTTCCAACCCGGGTAGCCGCTGCTGAAACGTTCATTAGCGTATGCGATTCTTCGATAATGCTCTGTCTTAAACTCGTTTTCGGAGGTTCTGGGATCCGGATCGCGCCTCGACCAGAACTGTTCAATAAACCGCTCCTTCTCCTCCTCCGCCACCAGCCTCTCGTACACGGCTCGTTCTTCGTCCGTAATGATATAAATCGCGTCTTCCCGGAGCCACTTCTCGAAATAGTCCACAGACTCTTCGTTTTTGGCCCTGGAGCCATCATTCTGACCAAATCCGGGTGGGATTCCGCAAAGAATGAGAAGGAAACAGTACAACAAAAACATATCCCGCACCCCTGCCTTTACTTGAGCATCGAGGGGCCAAGAGGGCTGAACCGCATGGAAAAACCACTAAAAAGGATTGTCGATCTTGCAATCCACATTAAACCTCAGGCGCCACCCAGTCAAGTTGGCCAGGCCGCCGCCAAAAGCGGCGGCGCGTGAGCACTCCACCCAACCTCCTCTCTCTTTCCTCTTGCCTCTATCCCCGACCCCGCTTGACACTGGTGAATCCCATTGGGACAATTTCCTCAAGCAAAACGCGCGGACAGCGTAGTTCAATCTGAGAATCGCGCCCGCCTCCTCCGTCCATATTTTTCTGTTCGGAGGTCCCGCCGAAAGAGGTCGCCTGTCATGGAGTCTCGCCGCCGTTGGAGGTATCCGTTCCCAGCGGCATTGGGATTGACCCTGCTCCTCCTCTGCTCCAGTCCGGCGTGCAGGCTGGCCGGGGAACTGCCTAGCGTGGGCGTCGTGATAGGCAGCGCGGCGCCGGAACTGGAGCGTTTCGCGGCCCGGGAGCTGTGTGACTACCTGTCCAAGCTCTACGGAATTCAGGCTTATCCGGAACGGCACGCGTCGTCCACCGACCAAGTCTTGTTCCTGATCGGCAATCCCCAGACCAATGCGACGGTGAAAAGGGCAACCGCTGGACAGCCCTTTCCGGAGGTGACCGACCAGGGGATCGTGTTGCGGCGGTCGGAGCTGGACGGGCGGCCTGCCCTGATCTTGGGGGGCGGCAGCCCGAAGGCGACGCTGTGGGCGGTCTACGAACTGGCGGAGCGCTGGGGAGTGCGTTACCTGATCGACCGCGACGTCCTTCCCGAGGGGAAGGAGGACTTCGTGCTTCCCGAACTGGACGAGGTTATGGAGCCGGTCTTTCGCATTCGCGGGCATCCGACCTTCCAGGACTTTGCCGCCAGCGGCGAGGCGTGGGGAGTGGCCGACTTTCACATCCTGATCGACCAGTTGGCGAAGATGAAGTTCACGCGCATGAACATCTACGCCTATGGCTGGCAGCCCTGGCTGCACTGGGAGCACAAGGGAATCCAACGGCGTTCGGCCTCCCTCTGGTACGGCTACCGCTATCCCATCACTCCGGACATGTGGGGACGGGAGCTGTTCGAGGACGCGGAGGAATTCTGGAATCCGGACCTGCCCCTGGGAGGCAGCTACGAGGAGACCATGGCCGCCGGCGAGCGTCAGGTCCACAGCCTGATCGAACACGCGCACCGCCGGGGCATGGACTGCGATCTCTCGGTGCCCACCACCGACTTCACGCCGGAGTTCGCCCCCTTGCTTGACGGGGCGGAGAAGAGCTCCATCCTCACCGGGCTGACGGTGGTTCCCGGGGCCACCACGTCGTTGGATGACCCACAGCTCTACGAATTGGCGATTGCGGTCCTGCGGCACGCCGTCGACACCTATCCCGAGGTGGACTACCTGACCGTCTGGATGCCGGAGTTTCGCCAGTGGACGGATGAATACGAGCGGGCCTGGAAGGCGCTGGACGAGAAGTACGGCGTCGGCCAGGTCGTCTCCCTACCGGACCTGCTGGCCGCAGCCGCGAACCGGAAGGGCTGGAACCGGGGAGTGGAGCGGGCGGTGAACATGGTGAAGGGGGACATCGCGGCCCTCTACTTCTACGACCGCCTGCTGCGCGACCCGAGTGTGCTGGCGGGAACGCTCCGGCCCGAAATTCCATTCGTCTACGGGGAGCCGGCCGAGGAGCTGTACCCCATCCTCGACCGCATTCTTCCCGGCGGCTGGCAGATCTCGGCCCACCCGGAGAACAATCCGGTGTTGTTGCTGAGCCGTCCGCAGGTCCTTACGGCCCTGGCTTCGCAGCAGGCTCCCGGGATCCTGCACATGACCATCGACGACGACGTCCTGGGGTTGGTGCCGCAACTGACCCCCAACACGCTGCACAAGATTTTTCCCGTGATGAGGCGCAGCACCTGGGCGGGATTCATCGCGCGGGAACGCTTCCCCGGAGATCACGACTGGCCGTTGGCCTACATGGCTCGGGCGGCCTGGGACGCAGAGGCCACACCGGACGCCGTGGGCCGCGATCTTCTGGCCGCGGTCTGCGGGACTTCCTGCGGGGAGAGTCTGCTCGAGGCGTTTCACCAGGTGGAGGCAGCGACGCTGACCATGGTCCTCGCTCCCTCCCGTTCCGCGATGGCGTTCCCGGTGCCGCGCATGATGATGAAGTATTGGAAGCCGGGTCCCGCTCCCGACTACATGGGCAAGGCGCGGCGCGAGTACGAGAGCGCCTTGGAGACGGCACGGCGGGCGCGGGCCGAAGCGACGCCGGCGGGCCGGTGGTATCCGGACTTCTGGGTGGGGCGCCTCGAGTTTGGCGCCGGCTACGTGGAAGCGGTCGAGACGTTGCACCACGCGGCCACTGCAGAGGCCGACGGGCGGATTGCCGACGCCCTCGCGCAGGCACGGAAGGCATTCGAGACGCTACGCCAAGCCACGCTGTCATACGCCCGAGTGGCTCGCACCCCCACCGACCTGGGCGCCATCGCCGTGGTGAACGAATACGGCCGTCGCGCCCTGAAGACCAAGATGGCCGAATTGAAGCAGTCGCTACCTGCCGGATCGAACGAGGGAAGGGAGCCGCCGCCATGAGACTTGAGAGAATTTGGATCTATCTGGCGTTGCTCGCCTTGCTGCCGGCTGGTTCGGCCTGCACGCAGGTTCCCCAAGTGGAGGTGGTCGTGGGGAGCGCCGCGCCGGAACTGGAGCGCTTCGCGGCCCGGGAATTGTGCGACTACCTGGCCAAGCTGTATGGGATTCGGGCCTATCCGGCGCGCCATCCGTCCGGCACCGCGGATGCGGTTTTTCTGATCGGTGGTCCGCAGACCAATGCAACGGCGAAACGGGCGATGGGGGAGCAGTCCTTTCCGGACGTGAGCGATCAGGGGATCGTGCTGCGCCGGACGGATCTGGAAGGATGGCCGGCGCTGATCCTGGCCGGAGGGAGCCCGCCCGCGACCCTGTGGGCCGTCTACGAGCTGGTGGAACGCTGGGGCGTGCGATATTTCACCGACCGGGACGTTCTGCCGGAGCGAACCGACGCGTTCCAGCTCCCGGATCTGGACGTGGTCATGGAACCGGTCTTTCGCATCCGCGGACATCCCAGTGTCCAGGACTTCGCCCCCAGCGGCGAGTCGTGGGGCATGGCCGACTTTCGGGTCCTGATCGACCAGTTGGCCAAGCTCAAGTTCAACCGTCTGCAGATCTCGGGCTACATGTACCAGCCCCTGCTCCACTGGGAGCACAAGGGCATCAAGCGGGATACGGCCTCCCTCTGGTACGACCAGCACTTCCCCATCACGCCGGACATGATCGGACGGGAGCTGTTCGAAGATGCCGACGAGTTCTGGAATCCGGACCTGCCCCTGGGAGGCCGCTATGAGGAGATGATGGCCGCCGGGGAGCGGCTGGTTCACAACCTCATCGAGTACGCCCACCGCCGGGGAATGGAGTGCGACGTCGATGCGCCCACGAACGACTTTCCACCCGCGTTCGCGCCTCTGCTGAAAGGAGCCGAGCGAAGCTTCCAACTGACCGTTCGGCCGGGCTTCAACACCCCCGTGGACGATCCCGTGGTGTTCGATCTTTCCAGCGCCATCCTGCGGGCCACGGTCAACACCTATCCGGAAGCGGACCACATCCGGATGGGGATGCCGGAAGAGAAACAATGGCTCGGGGAGTATGAACGGGCCTGGAAACTGCTGGATGCCAAATACGGAGTCGGCCAGGTGCGTTCCCTCCCCGATCTGGTGGAGGCGGCCGGGAACCGCAAGGGATCCGGGCGCTGGCCGGGTGAGTTGGGAGTGGCCCAGTTCAAGGCCGACCTCACCTCGCTGTATTTCTACGACCGCCTGTTAAACGACCCGAAGGTCCTGAAGGACAGTCTCAGGCCCGATATCGGGATCATCTTCAACGAACCTGCCGAAGAGCTGTTTCCCATCCTGGACCGCATCCTGCCGGCGGGTTCCGAGGTCGGGATCCACCCGGAGAACCAACCCGAGAATTTCCTGCCCCGCGCCGAAGTCCTTGGGACTCTGAACACCGAGAAGGTCTCGGCCCACATGCACGTGACCCTGGACGACGACGTCGTTGGGTTGGTGCCGCAACTGCGGCCGGCGGTCCTGCACCAGGTGCTGCAGGAGCTGCGCCGCCACGGCTGGACGGGGTTCATCGCACGCGAGCGCTTTCCGGGGGATCACGACGCCGTTCTGGCCTATCTGGCCCGAGCCGCCTGGGACGAGCAGGCGAATCCAAAGGACGTGGCCCGCGACCTGGTCGGGACCGTATGCGGGGAAGCGGCGGCGGAGGACCTGCTGAAGGCCTTTGACCTGCTGGAATCGGCCACCCTCACCCTGGCCACCAGCCCGGAGTCGGACGCCAAGATCGGACCGACGCGGCTTCTGGTCATCCCGTTCGCCTTCTACGTCAAGGGGATGATGATGAAGTTCTGGAAGCCGCAGGAGGTGCCGGCCTATCTGGCGACCGTGCAGCGGGACTACGGGGAGGCTCTGGAGGCCGCCCGGCGCGCCCGGGACAAATCGGAACCGCGGGGCCGCTGGTATGCCGATTTCTGGGTGGGACGGCTGGAGTTCGCCCTGGGATACGCCAACACGGTGGAAGCACTGTACCGGGGAGCCCGGTCCGAAGAGGCCGGACACCGCGAAGAGGCGCTCAACCATGCCCGCAACGGGTTGGAATCCCTCCGCCAAGCCACGGAATCCTATGCTCGAGTCGCCCGCAACCGGACCGACCTGGGCTCCATCGCCGTGCTGAACGAGTACGGCTACCGCCCCTTGTTGAAGAAGACGGAGGAACTACGGTAGGGGCACCCCTTGTGGGTGCCTTCTGTAACTCAAGGCAGCCAACGTATGAATTTTCCATTTCGATTGTTCACCTTGGTTTTGGTTGTGGGATTGGCAGCGGTGTCGGCAATGGGGAAGAAGAGGGACCACCGGAATCAGCCGTTTCGGGTGGCGGTGGCATTGGGCGAAAGCACTACCGCCGGCGGGACGGCGACGACTCCCCAATTTTCCTGGGTGAGCTTGTTGGCCGATCTGATCAACGAGACTCAGGTGGAACCGGTTCGGATGGTGAACAACGGCATCGGAGCCAACCTGATCTCCCCGCGCAGCCCTACCTATCAGACGTCGGAACACCCCAGCGCCCTGGAGCGTTACCAGGAGCATGTCATTGCGTACGATCCCGATCTGGTGCTGGTCTCGTACGGCTTCAACGACGCCCGGGGAGGGACGCCCCTGGCGCAGTTTCTGGAAGACCTTCGCCACATTGTCCTGGAAATCAAGAAGCAGACAGGAGCCGTGGTGGTGTTGGTCAATGCCTACTTTCTGACCGACTTCGACGGGCACGCCCCCTACGATCAGGCCGACGTCGCCGTTCTCAAGGGCTACAACAGCGCCATGAAGCAGTTGGCCGCCGAATGCGACGTACTGCTGGCGGACGTCTTTGCGGCCGAGGGGCAGGCGCCCTGGATGATCGACACCGACGGGGTCCATCCGAACAACCTGGGGCACCGGATCATCGCCAACCGGATCTTCGAGGTGCTGGCTCAGAACTGCAGCGCCCTTTCCGGGAAGGCCTTCCAGCAGCGGAAGTCCATGAAGCGGTGGCGCCCGGCGCGTGAGAAGCAGATCCAGGAGGAGTTCTTCGAAAAGAGAAAGGCGAATTAGGGCCGACGGACGCGGCCGGCATCGCCGCGGCTAGACCGGGATCGGGACTGTCCCCATGAGACCAGGATGGAGGAGGAAGCTGTGACCCACGGAATCGAACCTCTCTTGCCGTACGTTCCAAACGCAGACGAACAGTTCTCCTTCCTGATGGGCGAGGACTTCGTCGAGAAGCACAACATCGCCTGGCGGGTGGAACTGGCGGAGGAAGAGCCTGCCAATCCCCTCATCGAGCCCGAATTGCCCTGGGAAAACGCCTGCGCCATGAGCCACGGAACCGTGATGGTCGATCCCACGGACGGGCTCTGGAAGGCCTGGTACGTGGCGGTCCCGAAGCATCCCTACAACGCCTCGGCCGAGCGGCGCCTTGCTTATGCCGAATCAACTGACGGGGTGAACTGGGTCAAGCCCGAACTGGATATCTGCTCCTACCAGGGCCAACAGCGGACCAACATCCTGATCGACCTCAAGTCGGGAGGACCGGCCCACAACGCTTCCGTGATCGTCCATCCCGAAGCGCCGCCCGATCGAAGGTACGAGATGTTCATCCTGCGGCTCCCGGGTTGGTACTGCCCCTACCGCGTGGTGAAGGGCTTCCCGGTCCCCGCCGGCCAGGAAGCGCACCAGAAGGGGGAGGGCGCGTTCAGTCCCGGTCTCTATCGTTACCGGTCCGCCGACGGCAAACACTGGGAGCCGTGGGAATCGGCTGGGTTCCCCACCGCGGACGGAGGGTGGGTCACACAACTGGCGGACGGGTCCTATGCGGCCTACCACAAGAGCGCCATTCCGGCCCTTCCGGGAGGGTTGTCACCCTACGACGTGGCCGTCGGCGTGTGCCGGGTCATCATGCGCCGCACCGGCCGGACCGGTTCCGACTGGTCCGCGGCCGAACTGGCCCTGATTCCGGACTGGCAGGATCCCAACGACACTCAGTTCATGGAACTCTCGCCCCTGCAACAACGGAACGGATTCGTCGGAATCGCCACGGTCTATCACACCTGGAACCAGACGGTGGATTTCCAGTTCGCCGCCTCCCGGGACGGGAAGTCCTGGTGGCGTCCCGACCGGAGGGCGTGCGTGCCGCTGCGCGCCCTGGGAGACTTCGGCGGCGGGATGACCTGGCCCATGCATCCCATGGTGCACCATGGAGGAAGGATCTACGTCTACTACTGCGGTTGCGAGGGCCTGCACAACGACTACATGAGCACCGAACCCGCCGAGAGGATGCGGCAGGCCGAGCTGCCCGAATGGCCCCACTACTGGCAGCCCCTCGCCCTGGGGAATGACACCCGTAGTCCGGTTGCCGGCCTGCTCTGGTTCACCGGCGGCATCGGGCGCGCCTCCTGGGAGGTGGGACGGCTTTGGGCCGCGGTCACCGCCGCCGGCGGCTACTCCACGGGCGACCTGTTGACCCGCACCGCCGTCCCACACAAACACCGGGTGGTGGTCAACGCCGTCACTGTGGGAGAAGGGAAGCTGGAGGCCGAGCTGGTTTCCGGGGGGAAGCCCGTCGCCGGGTTCAGCCGCTCCGACTGCCAACCCGTCCGCGGCGACCACCGCGCCGGCGCGATCCGGTGGAAGGGAGGCGACCGCTGTCCCGTGGGAGACGCCCAACTGCGCTTCTACATTCATCAGGCTCGGCTCTATGGAATCGATTTTCTTCCGTAGGAGGGGGGACATTCCTGTCCCCCTCTTCATCGCCGCCTCGGAATCGACGGCTGGAGAGTACCGGCTCCCCCGCTCCCATTCGTACTGCGCGAAATTCGCTGGCCCAGGGCCGGTGGGGACGCAAATAAGATCTGCCCTGGCGTTCTGTCTTCTGCTGGCGCTCGGTGTGTCCTGGCTCGGAAGCGTTTCGGCCTGGGCATCGGTTCAATCCCCTGCGTCCGTGTCCGTCGTCATCGGCCGTTCCGCCCCCCAACTCGAACAGTTCGCGGCCCGTGAACTGTGCGGCTACCTGGAAAAGCTCTTCGATCTGAAAACCCAGCCGGTCACGCAGTGGACCGATGCCTCCCACATCACCTTTCTGGTGGGCAGTCCGGCGACCAATACAGCAATCAACAAGTCTGGATTTCCCGAATTGAGCGACCAGGGAATCGTGCTGCGAAGTGTGACCTCCGGGGACCGCCAGGCGCTGATCGTCGGAGGAGGAAGCCCCCGCGCCACCCTCTGGGCCGTGTACGAACTGGCCGAACGCTGGGGAGTCCGCTATCTGGTCCGGGGTGACGTCCTTCCGGAAAAGAAAGAATTGGACCTCCCTGAATTGGATGTGGTCATGGAGCCGATCCTGCGAGTGCGGGCCCACCCCACGATTCAGGATTTCGCCTCCAGCGGCGAGTCCTGGGCGGCCGCGGACTTTTTCCGCCTGATCGATCAACTGGCCAAACTGAAGTTCTCCCGCATCAACGTCTACCCCTACGGTTGGCAACCCTACCTGCACTACGAGCTGAAGGGGATCAAGCGAAAATCGGCGTGGCTCTGGTACGACTACCGCTACCCCATCACTCCTGACATGCCGGGCAGGGAACTGTTCGGAGACGCCACCGAATTCTGGAATCCCGACCTCCCCCTCAACGCGGACTATGACCGCTTCATCGAGGCCGGCCTGAAGTTGGGACGATCGCTGGTGCTACACGCCAAGAGCCGCGGGATGGAGGTGGCGGTCTCGGCTCCCACCACCGACTTCACCCCCGAGTTCGCGCCGCTGCTCAAAGGCGCCGAAAGGAGCGGCATCCGGAGCGGCCTGACCATCGTCCCCGGGGCCGAAACGCCGCTGGATGATCCGCAACTGGCGGAGCTGGCCCTGACCACGCTCAAGGCCACCATCGATACCTACCCGGAGGCCGACTACGTCACGGTCTGGATGCCGGAGGTGCGGCAGTGGACCGGCGAGTACGAACGCGCCTGGAAGGCGCTGGACGCCAGGCACGGGATCAGCCGGGTCCGTTCGTTGGAGCAGATCTTCGCGGCGGCGGCGCGGCGCCGGGGCTCCGAGGTCCCCCGGGAGCGGGTGATGAACGAGATCAAGGGGGACATTGCCAGCCTCTACTTCTACGAACGCCTTTTGAAGGATTCCCGGGTGCTGGAAACCACGCGGCGGCCGGACATGAAGTTCATGTACTGGGGTGTGTCCGAGGAGTTGTTTCCCTTAGTGGACCGCATTCTTCCCGCCGGGTGGGAAATCGGAGTCATGCCCTCCAATCAGCCGGTCCGCCTCCTGCGGCGGATCGAGGTCCTGAATGAACTTCCGGCGCAGAACCCGGGGGTTCTGGACCTGACCATCGATGACGACAACCTCGGCATGGTGCCCCAACTGACGCCCAAGTGGCTTTCCCGGATCGTCCAGGTCCTGAAGCGCAACCGTTGGGCCGGTTTCACGGTCCGCGAGCGGTTTCCCTTCGATCACGATTGGCCGCTCGCCTACCTGTCCCGCGCGGCGTGGCATGAGGACGTCACCCCGGAGGAGGTGGCCCGCGACCAGCTTGCCGCCGTCTGCGGACCAGGATGCGCGGAAGAGATGCTGGACGCGTTGCAGGAGATCGAGTGGGTGACCACCCTTCTGGCCGACGCCAACCGCAACTTCTCCAAGGAACGGCCCGGAACGCTGATGAAGTATTGGCGGCCGGGGCCGTTGCCCACATACCTTGAGGCGGTCCGGAGCGGCTATGAACGGGCTCTGAGCGCCGTGCGTCGAGCCCAATCGAAATCGCCGCCGCCGGGAAGGTCCTACCTGGGTTTCTGGCAGGGCCGTCTCGAATTCGCGGTCGGGTTTACGGACACGGTCCGAAACGTCCATCAGGCGGGTGCGGCGGAAATGGTCAACGACTATTCGAGATCCCTGAAGCACGCCCGGGAGGGCCTGGAAAGCCTGCGCCGGGGATTGGAAGCCTACGCGTCTGTCGCCAGCAGCCAGACCGACCGGGGCGCCATCGCCATGCTGGGCGAATTCGCCTACCGGCCGTTGAAGGCCAAGATCGCCGAACTGACCCGTCTGGTCCAGGACGGGCAATAGTGGCGGCAGGAGCTGCGGTGGGAACGGCGGTTTCCAACCGCCGAACTCCGGTGACGGTTTGACGAGGGTATAAGCCATGAGATTCAAGAATTGGGCTTTCGTCGTACTGTCGGCATGCTGGGGTTGTTCGACGGCTCCACCCCAAGTGGACGTGGTCGTCGGCGGCGCGGCGCCGGAGCTGGAACGGTTCGCGGCTCAGGAACTCTGCGACTACCTGGCAAAGCTCTACGGAATCCGGACCCATCCGGTTCGGCAGGGCACCGCCAACGCGGAAGCGGTCTTTCTCATTGGCAGTCCCGGCACCAACGCGGCGGTCCTGAATTCGCTGGGGGAAGATGGTTTCGGGGAGATCACGGACCAGGGTCTGGTGCTGAAAACGACCCGCTGGGAAGGAACGCCGGCGCTGGTCGTGGGAGGCGGCAGCCCGCGAGCCACCTTGTGGGCCGTCTACGAGCTGGTGGAGCGCTGGGGGGTGCGCTATCTCACCGACCGGGACGTGCTGCCGGAGCGGAAGGAAGAGTTCCAGCTACCGGATCTGAACCTGCTGATGGAGCCGGTCTTCCGTATTCGCGCCCACCCCACGATTCAGGATTTCGCCTGCAGCGGGGAAGCCTGGGGGATCGCCGATTTCCGGGTGCTCCTCGATCAGTTGGCCAAGATGAAGTTCAGCCGGGTCAACATCTACCCCTTCGGGTATCAGCCCTATCTGCACTGGGAGTCCAAGGGGATCGAGCGCCGGTCCGCCTGGCTCTGGTACGACTACAGCTACCCCATCACGCCGGATATGGTGGGCCGGGAACTATTCGGGGACTCCAAGAAGTTCTGGAACCCGGACCTGCCCGAGGAGGGGACCTACGAAGAACTGGTCGCCGCCGGCGAGCGGCAGATCCACAACCTCATCGAGCACGCCCACCGGCGGGGACTGGAAACCAACAGCTACGCGGACATTACGCAGTTTCCCCCGGAATTCGCCCCCCTGCTGAAGGATGCCCAGAAGGTCCGGCAACTGGGTCAACTGATGGTCGTGCCGGGAGCCTCCACTCCGGTGGACGACCCCAGCTACCGCGATCTGTGCACCGCCGTGCTGAAGACGATCATCGAGACCTATCCGGAGACGGACCTGATCACCATCAGCATTCCCGAATGGCGGCAGTGGACGGAGGTCTACGAGGACGCCTGGAAGGTGCTGGACGCCAAATACGGACTGAGCGACGTCTTCTCCCTCGCTGACGCCCTGGAGGCGGGGCGCAACCGCAAGTGGTTTCGGGGGCCGGAGGGTTGGAAAAAGTCCTTGGACGAGGTCAAGGGCGACTTGGCCAGTCTCGTCTTCTACGACCACCTGCTGGAGAGCCTGGGCCCGCTCCAAGCCTCTTCGGGCGCCCACAAGCGAATCATGTTCTGGGGAATGGCGGAGGAGTTGTGGCCCCTGCTGGGGAAGATTCTTGATCCCGGAACCGAAGTCGGCCTGATGCCGGACAACTTCCAGACTCATGTCCTGAAACGCCGGGAAATCTTCGGCACCTTTCCAACGGCCGATGTCGCGGGCGTCCTGCATCTCACTTTGGACGACGACAACGTGGGAGTGATGCCCCAGATCACGATTTCGGCCGTCCACGAGCTGGTCAAGGAACTCCGGAAGGGCTGGGCCGGATTCTCCGCCCGCGAGCGATTCCCCGCCGACCATGACTGGGTCCTGGCGTACCTGTCGCGGGCCGGTTGGGACGCCGAGGCCACGCCCGACGCCGTCGCCGCCGACTTCCTCCAGGGAGTCTGCGGCCGGGCCTGCGGCGAGGCCCTGCTGGAAGCGTTCCGCGAGGTCGAAGCGGCGACCACAGCCTTCGAGCAGAGCGACTACGGATTCGGGTTCCCGGTTCCCCAACTGATGATGAAGCATTGGAGAAGCCCTGGCCCGATACCGGAGTATCTGGCCCAGGTGCGGGATCACTACCGGAGAGCCTTGGAGGCCTCGCGGCGAGCCCATGATCAGTCCAAGGGCGCCGGACGCTCCCTGCCGGCTTTCTGGATCGGAAGATTGGAGTTCGCAGTCGATTATGTCAATGCCGTGGAAGCGGTTCGCCTGGCCGCGGCGGCCGAGTCGTCGGGCCAGACCGAAGAGGCACTGAACCATGTGCGGCAAGCTCTTCGATCCTTGAAAGCGGCGCTGGAGTCCTACGCCCGGGTCGCCCGTAACCGCACGGATCTGGGTGTCATCGCCATCGTCAACGAATATGGCTACCGGTCGTTGCTGGAGAAGAGCACCGACCTGGGAGCGGCGACATTCTTGTCGCCGACACTCCAAACTCCCGTGCTACACAGCAGAAGCGAATGATTGCACTCTCTCCCCCCAAGTCCCTGCGAGGACCGGCATGAGGTCCCACCATTCTGCCAAGGAAAACTCCAAATGAAGATCACGGACATCATTGCGCACGTGATGGAAATCCCCGATCCGGACGGACACACTCCACGCCGGAACTGGATCTTCGTCGAGATTCGCACTGACGAGGGCCTCACCGGCATCGGCGAGGCAACCACCGAGTACACCGAGCTTGCGGTCAAGGCCCAGATCGAGACGGAGCTCAAACCTCGCCTCCTGGGAATGAACCCCCTGGAAATCGGACGCATCTGGACCCTGGGTTTCCGCCATTTCTGGTGGCGGATGGGCGTCGTTCACACCAGCGCCATGAGCGGGATCGATCAGGCCCTGTGGGATCTCAAGGGCAAAGCAGCCGGCCTGCCCGTATTCGAACTCCTGGGAGGCCGAGTGCGGGACCGGGTCCGTCTCTACGCCCGGGTGCGCGACGTCTTTGCCGAGGGCGAAGCCTCATTGGAGGAAGACATCCTCCAAGCCGTCGAAGAAGAAGGCTTCGACGCCTTCAAATCCGGTTTTGGCGCATTGACCCAGCCGTTCGATGAAATCGAGCAGGTCAACAGAGCCGTCGACGACTATCGTCGCATGAGGGATGCCGTGGGACCGGACGTGGCGCTCATGTGTGACGCCGCCGGCGTCTATTCACCGACCGCGGCGGCCCGCCTGATCGAGGGTCTGAGGGAAGTCGACATCTACTTCGTCGAGGAACCGACCAACCAGGACACCGTCAATCCCACTCTCCAGTTGAAACGCGCCTATCCCGACGTGAAGATCGCCGTCGGCGAACGGCTCTTCACGCGATGGGCGTTCCGGGAGTGGTTCGAGAGCCAGGCCATCGACGTCTGCCAGGCGGACATCTGCCACACGGGCGGGATCAGCGAGCTCATGAAAATCGCCCACTACGCGGAGGTCTACGGGATCCTGATCGCTCCCCACAATCCCTATGGACCGGTGGCCCTCGCCGCCGCCGCCCACGCCGCCGCCGCCATGCCCAACTTCACCCTGCTGGAGCACTGCCGGCTGCGTCCGTGGTTCGAGGATGTCCAGAAGGTCGCGGTCCCCATCGTCCGAGGCTACGTCGACCTGGACGAACTCGGAAAACGTCCTGGTCTGGGAGTGGAACTGGACATGGAGATGATCAAGAACCGTCCCCATCGGCCATTGGGTGTTAACCCCTTCGTCCTCAAGGACGGGTCTTCGCCCTTGGTTTAGATATTCCAGCCAACCAAACATAGGCCGGGACGACGAATCCGGGAAAGAATCCAGCTCCATGCGATCTGGCTTCCGGCCGAACACGGGTCCGATTCAAAGAGTTGCGCGGGTTTCGGCATAACGGCGGATCCGTGAGCGGATCTCCTCGCCGTTCTCGACCATTTCCTTCGACAATTCATATGCCGCCTGTGCATTCATCCAGAACTCGGGGGTCTGTCCGAAGTACGCTCCCAGCGCGATGGCCGTCTCCGCGGTCACGCCGCGCCGCTCGTGAACGATCTCATGAAGACGCGTTGCGGGAAGGCCGATGTCCTGGGCGACGCCGTTGACGCTCAGCCCCATCTCCCTGATCTGCTCAACCAGCAGGGCACCGGGATGCGTGGCGATACGGTTCGTTGGTACATGAACCATTCTCTTGCTCCCTTCCTCAATCGTAGTGGTGGGTCAATTGCACCTCATATGCGTCTCCATCCTTCCAGACAAAACAGATCCGCCATCCGCGCGAGACGCGAATACTGAATTGTCCATCACGATCGCCCCGTAGCCGCTCAAGCCGGTTTCCCGGAGGCACCCGGAGGTCACTGACGCGTGCTGCATAGTTGATCCGATCCAATTTGCTCGCCGCCCGTTTTACAAGTACGGCTGGGAGAGATCGCTCTCTCACGCCGTTGAAGACGTTTGCGGTGCGTTTGTTGGCGAAGGAGCGAATCATGCCAACTCTATTACGATAAACGTAATACGCGGTGAATACAAGATGATGTCTCCAGGTCGCCATCCTGGCGGTTGGTGCTTTGCGCTCGTCAATTCTGCCAACTTACCATCGAAGGTATAGGGTGAGATTCTTGTTGATGCGGATTTTTGCCCCGGATTTTGTGCATTCACCCCCGAACAATCCACTTAATACCCACGAATGCAACGAGTTATCCTATGGTTGTCACTGGGATTTCAGTCTGATGATATCGCTAACGTAAAAGTGACCCACTGAGGATGGCGGTGATCAAGTAATAGTGACCCACCCCAATCAGACCTTGGTTCTAGGCTTTTGGTGAACAACAAACAGCCAGAACGGAGGTCGGAAGTTGATTGGGATGGATCAGTACGAGCTTATCAGAACGGCCCACCGAGTCTACGGCAAGAGTATCCGCCAGATTCAACGGGAAACGGGACATCACCGGGTGACGATTCGCAGGCCTGTTGAACAACGTGTTGAGGTCATTATTCGATGATTCGATATGTCGTCTACGATTTCAGGGCCCGCCGAGATGGGACAGGTCTGAAGACCATCTTTCTGATGGCTTAGCCGAGCCAGCAATTCGCATCCGGTGCCGACACGACGTCCAGCTTCTGCCGCACCGAGTCGTCCAGCGTCCAGCCGACCGAACCCAGGCTGTCGTCCAGATGGTCGATCGTGTCTCCGCCGGTGATGGTCACGGTCACTTCGGAGTGTGACAGCACCCAGGCGATGGCCAGTTGCGCCGGCGTCCTGCCCAGTTCTTTCGCGAGTTCGATGACGGTCGAAACGACCTCGCCGGAAGGTCCCTGCATGACCGCGGAAAACCTTTCCCGGTACCCCGCCGTCGCCCAGAGGGACTCGGAAGGAGGAGGACGGTCCGGCGAATAAATTCCGCTGAGGAGGCCGATGGCCAGCGGACTGTAGACCATGACGCCCAACCCCTGGTCCCTGACCAGTCCGAACATCTCCCGCTCCAGATCCCGGTTCAGCAGGTGGTACGGATTCTGGACGCAAATGAAGGGCGCCGCGCTGATTCGCTCGGCAATCCACAAGGCCTTGCAGACCTGCCAGGCGGTGAAGTTGCAGCAGCCTGCGTAGCGCACCTTGCCGGAACGCACCAAGTCGTCGAAGGCCCGAACCGTTTCCTCGAGAGGAGTGGATTCATCGAAGACGTGTGCCAGATAAACGTCGATATAGTCCGTGTTCAGACGGGTCAGGGAACGCTCGACCTCACGGATGATGTGGACCCGGGACAGTCCCCGGTCGTTCGGTCCATCGCCGGTGGAAGAGGCCACCTTCGAGGTGATGACGACGGCGTCCCGTTTTCCCTTGAGCGCTTTGCCCAGGATGACCTCTGAACGGCCCGCGCTCTCGCGCCGGTCCAAGGGGCCGTAGACATTTGCGCAATCGATCAGATTGATGCCCTGGTCGATGGCGTGTTCGATGTTCCGTTGCGCCTCTGCCTCGTCCGCCTGGCCCCGGAATCCCAGGCCCAAGGCCAATCGGCTGACCTTGATGCCGGCCTTGCCGAAGTTCACGTATTCCATAAGTTCGGCCCCCCGTGTTCTGGAAGGTCAATAGAACGATGCCCCGGAACTCAAGTCGTGATTCTACGATACTCCTGAGGACCGCTCGAAGCGGATCCGATTCGGACCTTCCCCTTTTTCCAGGGGGATTCGACCCCTGCAAGCCATCGACGTGGTTTTATCCCGGACTCCCTTGCTGAGCGGTCCTGGTCTCAGACGTCGAGAAGAAGGGAGAGTCCTCCCCTACCTTCTTCTCTTTCTTGGGCCTGTCCTGATCCGGCTGGCGAAAGTAGGTTCTCGTCTGAACCGAGGCCCTGGAGTAGTTCAAGGAGCGCTTGGCGTACGAGGCGGAGTTGACCCGCATTCCAAGCGATCTGCCGGCCACTCCAAGGGTGTCCGCCTGTTTTTGGTCAACACCGGCCGACATGAACAAGAATTCCCACCCGGCCTTCTTTTTCCGGGAGACCAGGGCAAGGCAGCTTTCGTGTGTGTACTCACGCGAAGCGTTCTCGTAGCCGTCCGTGTCAATCATGACCATGACCCTGTCGCCGTTGGAAGCGACAGACTCGGCGTGGGCGATCGACTTGCCGATGGCGTCGTACAAGGGCGTCATCGCTCCAGGGCGGTAGTCCTTCTCTTTCATTGGCTTCCACTTCTCGACCGATCCGTGGAAAAACTCGGTCCAGCGTTCGCTGTCGAACTTGAACACTGTGAGTAGAGTCTTCTTGGGCAGTTGGTTCACGTACTCGTTCAGAGACGTCACGACCCTCTGTTCCTGACCGCTCATGGACCCGGTCTCGTCAAGCGTTACGATTGCGTGGTTCATATTTCCTCCTTCAGTTTCTTCCTCGTTTTGGGAAAGTGGGGGACAGGAATGTCCCCACTCCTACCGGCCGTTCCTCATCCAGAAGCTGCCGTGGACCAACCTTCCGTCGAGCGTCAACGCTTGGCCGATTCTTTTCTCGTCGCGGACGCGCAGCTCCGTTCCCAGCCCGACGCCGGGGGCATCCTGCGATTCCATGGCGCTGAAACGCCGGACCACCCACAGCGCTCGTTCGACCGACGGGGATCGGGGTTCGGGGGGAAGTTCCAGCAGGTGCGAACGGATAAGGGCTCCCCAGTGCTCCGCCAGTAGAGGCCGAGAACCGAAGAGTTCGACGGCCGTCACCCAATGGCCATGGGAGACGGCGATCCCGCATTGACCAGGAAGCGGCCCAAGATCCGCCAACTCTTGGGCGGCCTCAGCGCGGCTCGGGTCGCGGCGATAGACCCGCCGGTTGCTTTCGGAGGCGGCCGCCGTGGCAGAGGGCGCTCGGTGAAATCGCATCTCGCGATGGACCTCGTTCCAGACCGCGCCTTGATCTCCGCGGCGAGATCGGCCCTGCTCCATGGACGAGTGAACGCCCTCCTGACTCCTTCTGCGGACTCGCGGCGAAGCGTGGTGGACATCGCGTTGGTAGGACCGGCGGCGTCCCCACCGCCCCTCCTCCAGGCATGACACCGGGACCGGCAGCTCGGTCCTGGGGGGCACCAGCGCGGTGATGTTGACGGCACGGTTCTGTTTGCCTCCCAGGAAGTGCCCTCCCTCCACGATCAGGACCGGCGTGTCGGTCGGGTTGACTGCCAACAACGATCCCACCGCCGCGTCGTCCAGCTCCCGGACGACCAGTTCCGAGGAGGGTCCCGTTCTGATCTCCGGCAATTCATTCTCCAGCAGATAGATGGGGAAGAACGAAACGCCGAGCCGGGTGATGGGTGCGCCGATCGCGGCGGTGGAAAGGTTTGGAATCATAATGGTGCTCTCCTCGAGATCCGGTCCAAATTGTAATTGTGACAAATACAATATCAGATATTGTAGATTTGTCAAGAACTGGATACAATCTTTTTCGAAATGCGGCCGGGCAACTCCCCTCCGTACGATCCCGACGGCTTCCCCCGCGTGGCCGTCAGCGTGGATGTGGTGGTGTTCACGATCCGGGACGGCGAACTCCACGTATTGCTGGTCCAACGGGGCCAGGAACCGTTCCTGGGGGCCTGGGCGCTTCCGGGGGGCTTCGTGCTGCCGGATGAGGATCTGATGACCGCCGCCTTCCGGGAACTAAGAGAGGAGACGAACGTTTCCGTCGGTGGGTCCTACCTGGAGCAACTCGGGAGTTATGGAGCGCCTGGCCGCGATCCGCGCATGCGGGTGATCACGGTGGCGTATTGGGCCGCGTGCGCCGAACTCCGGCAGCCGCGGGGAGGGGGTGACGCCGCCTACTCGGACTTGGTGCCTCTGGCGAAGATCGAGCGCGGGGGCATCCGCCTGGCCTTCGACCACGACCGGATCCTCGCGGACGCCGTGGAGCGGTTGCGCTCCAAACTGGAGTACACGGCGCTCGCCACGAAGTTCTGCCGGCCCCGGTTCACCATCAGCGAACTCCGCAGGGTCTACGAGACGATCTGGGGCACCCGCCTCGATCCGGGGAATTTCCAACGCAAGATTCGCGAGAACCCCGCGTTCAAGAATCTGAAGATAGCGCGGTCCCCCGGAGGATTTCGGGGAGGAAGGCCGGCATCGCTTTGGTCCAGATCCCGTGCGGTCCCGTTGGCCAGTCCCATGTCTCCCCCGATCGCCAGACGACCGGTTCCGCGCGACGAAGATCCGGAGTAAGGCCTGCCCGCCGGCGGTCGCCGCCGGGACCCTCGTTGCGGGCGGTTGAGTCAGCCGCCTGTCGAAGAAAGCGGAACCACTTCATAGGGCGCCAGGACCAGTTCCTGTTCGCCGTGGCGCTGTCTGACCGTCACCTGGCGCGTTGCCGCCCGGTTGTTGATGACCCAGGCGCCGTGACCGTCCACCGCCAGCACGTCCACACCGGCATGCGGATCGGCTCCGGCTTCGAGCAGCCGGCGTCCGGCCAGTGAAGACAATTCCTCATGGAGCGCCGTCCAGGGGCCGTCCGCCAGGGCGATGGCCGCTTCCACGATGCCGGCGTGGGCGGCGAACTTCACGAACCGGCCCAGCCACGCGGTCGCGAACGCGGTCCCGTTGCGCGGGTCGCGCCGGGAGCGCGGATAGGGCGGGTCGAACAGCACGGGGCCCGCATGCAAGGCGGCATTTGGGGCGAATGACCGGATCGTCGCCGCCTGGTCGAGGATGGCGGGGATGTTCTCCATGAGCGTGTCGTCGTCGTCGAGATGGACCGCCGGATTGAACGGGATTTCGATCCTGCTGGCGTCGGCATAGTCGGCGCGGTTGCGGTTGTAGTGCGTGTACTCGTGTTCGGCGCTGGTCCTGGACGTTCGGGTCAGGCGGGGCAGCCGCACCCCGGCGGGACCACCGATGACGATGGGTGGCGTCGGCGGAGCTTCTTTCAAGACCTGCGTTGCCGACGTGTCGACCGCTATATCGAGTCGCTGGCGGCGAAGGGCGGCGCCTTCGACGAAGGCCTTGTATGAGCTGTCCCCGTAGTTTCGTTGATCCTCCATGTCCATCTGGGCGCCCGGGACCGCAACGGTCAAGCCCACCTGCTCCCGAGTCGTGACCTGGAGGGAGGTGAAGCCCTTGGCGAACTGGTACGGCGAGATGAAGCGGGGAAACGATTGGTGGTCCCGCTTGCCGTCCGGGTGTACCGACTCGAAGTCACGACCGGCGAGGGCCTCGGCGCCGTAGAGCACGCAAATCCCGATACGTGGATACTCGAATTCGGCGCGCGGTTCCCACTCGACCTCCAAGGCGATGGACCCGTCGGCCCGCCCCTCGATCCGGCCGTTCCAGGCGACATCCGCGATCTCGTTGACGCAACGCGCCCGGAGCTCGACCGTGAATTCCCCGGCGCCGCTCACCAACTCGGCGACCTCGAAGTTGGGAGGCACCGTGTCCCAGCGCGCATCGCGGACGGCAAAATAGACCCGCCGCAGAACCTCCCGGCCGCTGACGCGCAGATACCGGAGTTCGCCGTCCGCAAACTTGGTCCGGACCGGCCCGGCGTTCAGGAACCTTCCGTCTTCACGCTTCATGCCGCGGCTTCGTCGCGAATGCGCCGCCAGTCGTAGGCGATGGTCCATCCCAGCGCTTCGTGTACGGCTGTGCTCATGTAGGGGCAGACGTTGCCCGCTACGACATCGTCGACCTCGCTGACCTCCGGGAGATACTCGGCGATGAGGTCTCGCACCGGCGTCTCCAGGTAGATGTCGGGCGCCGCCACGTTGAAGGGATGGAATCCCTGGAGGTCGGACTCCAGCCAGAGCCGGCATGCGGTGGCGACGTCGCGGCCGTCGACGTAGTTCCAGAGCACGTCGGTCCCCCGGGCCGGGGTCTCCAGATGTCCCTTGAAGCGCTCCTCGAAGGAGTCCTCATAGACGATCCGACCCAGCCGAAAGGCGGCGATGGACATGCCGTGCCAGCGCGCGAAGTCCGCAGCGACCTGCTCCAGGAGGATCTTCCCGCTGGCGTAGATGTTGTCGGCCCGCAACGGCGACGATTCGGTCACCGGCAGCTTCCGCACCGTCGTCATGCTCCCGTAGACTTCCATGCTGGAGGCGATCACGACGCGCTTGACGCCGGTGTTGGCGCAGGCCTGGAGGACGTTGAAACCGCCGTTGACCACGTTCTCGAACACCGTGGTGCGCGACCAGAAGGCGTCGCACGGCACGCTGCCCATGTGAATCAATCCGTCCGCCCCGGAGACAACTTCGTTCAGTCCCGAGTCCTTGACCAGGTCGAACTGCACATAGGGAAAATCGGCGGGTCCCGGCGGCAGAAGGTCCACGGGAACGACCTCGTCGCCGCCCGCCTGCAGGATCTTGACGATGCTTCTGCCCGTGCCCCCCTTGGCGCCGGTGACGACGATTCGTTTCATGTCGGGCGTCTCCGCAACGCGGACGATGAGCGATCAGAGGATCTCGCGAGAATTGCGTCCATCGTAAACGTCCCCCGGCGGGAAGACAAACGGTGCCGCCTCGCGAACCGGCTTGCGGTGACGGTGTTTCATCCGTGAACGTCACCGCTTCCGGTCGGCGGTTCGGGTTGGTTCCAAGGCATCGTGATCGTCGGTTTGGGATCGTGGTGCTCGCCTCGCGGCGGCTTCGGCGTCGACCCGAATTCTTCGATCCAGCGAACCAGTTGCCGGGCCGATTCCATCACCGCCCGCCGGCCCTTCTCCCTGGTCGCCAGTGTGGCATGTCCCAGCACGCCGGTGTCGGAATAGCTGGCCGTCCAGGAGGTCACGGGCGCCGGTCCGCCGGCGAGAAGATCGGTCCAGAAGAAGTCGGACTCCGCCTTGTTGTATTCGATGTCTCCATCGGCAATTTTGTCGTGCCGGACGTTCTCTTCGTCGAGATACATGTAGGCCGAGGTTTCCAACTCCCCCGCGTGAGAGCAGCCGCCGGGAAACTTGCTCTCCCTCCAGGACTTGTAGAACTCCTGGTCGATGGTGATCAGACTCCACCAGCAAACGGCGCTGCACTCCGCATCGGTCTCCAGGTTGATCCGCCGGGAGGCCAGATCCAGGTTGGGCCAGTTGGAGCCGTGTCCGTTGAGCAGGATGATCTTCTTGAATCCGTGATAGGCGAGGCTCTTTCCCACGTCCATGACCATGCGGATGAAGTGCTCGTAGTGGATGTTGATGGTCCCGGGGAAGTCCATCACGTGGGCCGTGTAGCCATGGACAATGGGCGGCATCACCAGCACCCTGTCGGGAATGAGGCGGGCCGCGTGGTGGGCCACGCCGAGGGGACAGACCACGTCCACATCCAGCGGCAGATGGGGGCCGTGCTGTTCGATCGATCCGATCGGCACGACGACGACCTTCCTGTCCTTTACGGCCTGATTGATCTCCGGCCACGTCAGCTTCTCGTATCGCCAAGGTTCTCTGGTGGACATGGGACGACCTCCTTGCTCGGTCAGATAATTCGGGTTCGAAAAAATAGTCGCGTCGAGTCGGAGTCGAGGACACCGGGCACGGCGACGCTCACCCTCTCCATCGGCCTCGTCAGGGGCAGCCGGACTCGTCAATGACACACGCGCCTGTAGCTCGCCCGGTCTCCTCTCCATGGAGCCAGATGAACAGTGGCGCATGCGGTGCCGGGGGCGGCCAGGGTACGGGAATCCGGAGGTTCTGCTCTTCAGAACCGGTTGGAGAGGGGGCGGGAGCGCCGGCGACCGGGCAACCTTCCGTCTCGTTCCAGCCGGTTCTCACAATCTGATACAGATGCTCGCCCGTGAGGATACCCTCGTACAGTTGGGTGTCTTCGTTCTCCATCTGACACTCTTGTAGATCATCCAGCCTCTTGCGAGTCATGACGAATCGCTCAATCCTGGGGAGCCGGATCACTTTGCCCAGGCTATAGCTGTTCGACAATCCTCGGGTCCGGTCCTTCAACCTCGCGGTGAGAAAGCAGCCGGGGACGTACAGGCCTCCCGGGTCAAGGGAGAGAAACAAGGTGTTGTTACCGGTGAGGTTCAATGAGGCCGTCCCTTGCCGCTGTCCGTCGCCAAGGGTCAACGCTGCTTGAAACGGCTTTCCGGCCGGGACACACCCCAACTCAAGGGAGGGTGGGGAACCGAGATTCTTTACTTGGATCTTGAAGCCGGCACGCATACCCGCCGGGATCTCATCCTCTCTCAGCCCCGGATCGGCGCCAACCGGGAGTATTCGTTGATGACCGTCGATGCTCGGACGCGGACCAACGACTTCGACGCATCCTCCCTCGACACTACGGTCGCCTGTGCGGCTCAATAGTTGCAGTTGGAATGGCTGACACTCGCCCTCTTCAAATCCTGAGCCCTCATTCAAAGAGACCATAACGGTCCTCCGGGACTGGTATCCGGCAGACGGCCAACTCTCCAGATCACATGTTTTTGGATCGTCGTGAAGTTGCCAAGTCAACTTCTCACTGCTGATTCCGCAGATCCACTCCAGGCCGGTGCCTTTCAGAGTGAGTGTGTCCGGTTCTCCGGGTCCGATGTTTATCCTTGATTGCTCGTTGCGGATCACTGGGTCAGGTGGATAGATCGTCAGATCGGCATCAGTGGCTGTCTTGCCGAACGACGAAATTCCAAGGTGGTAAAAGCCTGGGGAAAGCTCAGCCGTGTCCAGATCGAAGGCCAACTTTGGATGCTTTCCCGAGTCCGTATCTCTATTGGACAAGCGAAATTGGGGTGCTCCGTCTGCCTTCAAGCGCAACTCCCGGGCGGATGAGCCGGGGGGACGTTTCCAGGAAAACAGCGGGACGGTTGCCTTCTCCCAGCCCCTTTCAGGGGCCTTGAAAAGCTCCAGCTTGTCGACGAACTGGAAATCGTCGGCCTCCAACTCAACGGGGACGGGTCCCTTCCCCGCAACCAGCGGATTCTCCGGTGTCGGGTGGACTCTTGCTTCCCCTGGTTCCGGGGAATGGAGTCGAAACTCGTTCGTCTTCAATGGTTCGTTGTCCCAGTCCCAGGCAGCTTCAAGGACGTAACGTCCATCGTTCGGAAGCTCCGCAACGTTCGACATCTCTTCCCAGTTCAGCTTCAGGGTGTCCAGCGAGGCCTGTGAAACCGAAATCTGTTTGAAGGTCTGTTCCGTATCGGCGTTGACGAGCTCCCAGTCACGAGCCCTGTGCAGTTGAGGAATGCTTCGTTCGAGATGCAGCAAGGCGCCCTGGCCGATCGGCAGATGCTGATTGGATTTAATCTCCACCGTGTCGGGTTTCTCCACGCGGGTGATCATTGCCCCGAGATAGACAGTTTCGTGAGGTTTGCTGGGAGCGGACAGAGAGTGCAGTGTGATGTTGTCGGGGTCCTCTTTCCGGAGAAGGACAGGCTCGATGTCGTAGATTTTCTTGAACGGCACCGAAATGTTGGTGGCTAGAGTCGTCAGTCCCTTGATCAACCCGGCGAAGGGCACGCCAACGGACGCCGCGGACCCGGCGATGTTTCCGACGGAACGCGCCACTCTTCGCAGATTACTGCTTGACTGCGGGTCACGCGGGTCGCTGGACATCAAAGCCGGGGTCACGGCGCGCATCAACTGGTCCAACTGCAATATGGCCGGATCTCCCTTGTCGAGACGGCTTGCGTCAAACCGGTACCGGGAGGCGAATTCGTCCAACAGAGCGACCAGGGGTTCGTCGTCTTGAGACTCCTCCCAATAGTCCGCCGCTTTCTTGATGACATCCTGCTCCGCATTCAGATCGGCGTAGTTGGCAAGTTGAGTGATGAAATGCACATAGTCCGGGTCGTTGAGCGCACTCCTGATTTTGGATGCAAGATCGTCACTCCATTTCTTGTGGCTGAAAACCAGTCCCAAGATCCTTGCGTCGCCGTTGTCGGGAATTTGCCATTCAGGATGAATGGGCGATCCGTCATTGTCATAGACGCCGTTGTGGCCCAGTTCCACCATCGTGGGAGACACGACGTAGAACGCGAGCCAGGCGTCTTTTCGATCTTCCTTTTTCTGGTCAATATAACTTTCCAACCTGGCCAGAACGATTTTCCGGCCTCCCGCAAGTCGGTTCACCCGGGTCAGGGGAATCGTTTTCGCGCCGTCCGCGCCCTGCGGATTCTCTGCTTCCACCCTTAGCCGGATTCTGCCGAGCAGGTTGCTCGTTTGCATTTCCTGCGCGATTGCCTGCTGCCACACGAGCGAAGCCAGAGCCAGGCCGATCCCCAGTGTTTTCTGGCTTCCTGTCATTTCAACCTCCAGAGATATTCGCCGCTGACGTCTGGGCTTGGATTCCCCTTTGGGGGCGAGGGTCATGGGCTTCCTCGCGTGGTCCTTCGAATCCGCAGTTTACCCCATCGCACGAGTCCTGTTTGCTGCGAAGAAGTGTTATTTTCGTTGGCGGGACATAGCCAGCGGGAATCGGGTGATCCCATCCTCCCGCTGAGAGCGCTCGACGATATTCAGACGCGAAGCAGCGTGCCGCTACGGCTTTCGTCACGCTCGCGGGACTGAGAGAGAATAAACCGTGTCCGAAACAAGGTTGCTGATCGACCTGACGCTGCTCGTCGGCATTGCGATCCCCATCGTGGCGCTGGCGCACCGGTTGTCGGCTCCGTCCCTGGTGGGTTTCCTGGTGGCCGGAGTCCTGGTGGGTCCCAGCGGATTCGGACTGATCAGCGCCACCCACGAGGTGGAGCTTCTGGCCGAGATCGGCGTCGCCCTCCTGCTCTTCGAAGTGGGACTCGAGCTTTCCCTCTCCCATGTGCGCCAGTGGGCGCGGTCGGTGTTCATGGGCGGCGGATTGCAGGTGGGCGGCACGCTGCTTGTAGTGGCGGGCTCGGCCATCGCCTTCGGCATTCCACCCGGCCAGGCGATCTTCTACGGCGCCTTGGCCGCGTTGTCGTCCACCGCCATCGTCACCAAGATCTACTCGGACCGGGCCGAACTGGACACGGCGCACGGGCGTTCCGTGATCTCCATCCTGCTCTTCCAGGATCTGTGCGTATTGCCGCTCATTCTCGTTCTGCCGCTGCTCACAGGACTGCGAACCGCCGATACGGCCGCAATGGGCGTCGAGTTCCTGCGCGGGCTCGCGATCATCACCGCGCTGCTGGTCGGAGGCCGGTTCATCGTCCGCCGGACGCTGGACCGCATCGTCGTGTTTCGCGACCGCGACCTGTTTACCTTGTGCGTCGCTTTTTTCTGTATCGGCACCGCCGTGGTAACTGCCTGGGCCGGTTTTTCCATCGCCATCGGCGCCTTCATCGCCGGCCTGGTCATCTCGGAATCGGAATACGGGTTGCAGGCGCTGTCGGACGTCCTCCCCTTTCGGGCCGTGTTCAGCGGAATATTCTTCATCTCGGTCGGAATGCTGCTCGATATTTCCGCCGTGATGACGCAGCTTGGCGTGCTCCTTCCCCTGCTGGCGGTCCTGTTTGCGCTCAAGGCCGGGCTGGTGGTGGTATCGGTGCTGGCGGTGGGCGGGATGCTGTCGACGGCCCTGATCAGCGGCCTCACCCTGGCACAGTTTGGCGAATTCTCGATACTGCTCGCCGCGGAGGGTTTGCGCCTGGGACTCTTTCGCGAGGGCGACTACCAGTTGTTCCTCAGTGCGGCCGTCGTGTCAATGATGGCCACACCGTTCCTGATTCGGTATGCCCGGCGCATCGCCGAACGCATGACGCTGTCCGGCGCGGGGGTGCGGGGTCCCGCCGATGCCGCCTCGGCCGGCCCCATGTCCGACCACACGATCATCGTCGGCTACGGCGTCGCCGGACGATATTTGGCACGGGTGCTCAGTGCGGCGGGGATCACTTGCATCGTCGTCGAACACGACGCGGATCTCGTCCGGCGCGCCCGCAGGGACGGGATCCCGGCGGCTTTCGGGGATGGTTCCCAGCCGGCTGTCCTGAAGCATGTCGGGGCACTTCACGCCCGGGTCGTCGTCTTCGCCATCTCCTCTCCGGCCGAGGAGAGTCGCGGCGTCGCGGCCGCCCGCGACCTGAATGCGGAGGCCCGGATCGTGGTGCGCACGCGATACACTCGCTCCATCGACGAATTGATGACGCTCGGGGCCACGGACGTGGTGGTCGAGGAGTTCGAGGCCTCCATCGAACTGTTCGCCAAGGCCCTCGAAAGCTACCGGATTCCCATCAACCGGATCTGGCAGGAAACCGAGACGGTGCGCACGGAACATTACGGGCTGTTGCGCGGTACCGCGCAACCGGATCTGCGGCTCGATTCACTGAAGCACCTCGGCATTCACGATGCCCTGGAATTGATGGAGATCAGGGATGGAGCGAGGGTCATCGGAATGAACGCCACGTCGTTGCATTTGAGGCGGCGCACGGGCGTCGTGCAGATCGCCGTGGTTCGGGAGGGTCAGCCCATCTACCAACGTGTCTCGGAGTTCGGTTACCGGGCCGGCGATACGGTCGTGCTGGTGGGCGACCGGGAGAGCCTGGACCGGGCCATCGAGTTGTTCCAGGAATAACGGCAACGTTTCGCCATGATGCGGAGGATGATCCCATGCAAATCACTCACGTCATCTGTCAGGTTCTGCGGATCGAAGACGTCGAGGCCAAGACGGCCGGCACTCAGGACACGGTGATCATCCGCATCCGCACCGACGAGGGCCTGGAAGGGATCGGGGAGGCGGACGCCAGCCCCGAGGTGGTCAAGTCGATCATCGACGCTCCGTACAGCCACACCATCGCCTGCGGACTGCGGGAGATCCTGATCGGCGAAGACCCCCTGGACACGGACCGGATCTGGTCCAAGATGTACCGGCGCACCATGTACTACGGCCGGCGCGGGGTCGTCATCACCGCCATGGCGGGGGTCGATCTGGCTCTCTGGGACCTCAAGGGAAAACTCTTCAATCAGCCGGTCTGGCGTCTGCTGGGCGGGCGTCATCACGATGGTATCCCGGCGTATGCGTCAATCCTGTTCGGTCGGGATGGATCCGAAACCCGCGAGATCGCACAGCGCTGGCGCGAAGCCGGCTACAGGGCCATCAAGTTCGGCTGGGAGCCTATGGGAGAGAGCGAGGCTCAGGACATCGAGCTGGTCCGGGGCGGACGGGAGGGGATCGGTGACGAGAACACCCTCCTGATCGACGCCGGCTGCGTGTGGGATGCACGGACCGCGCTACGGCGGGCCGAGGCGTTCAATGATTACGGGATCGGCTGGCTGGAGGAGCCCCTGGAACAGGACGACATCGACGGATACGTCTGGCTTCGGGACCGGTCGCCGGTGCTGATCGCGGCGGGAGAAGGGGAGTGCGGCCGGGCCGCCTTTCGTCCCTGGATCGACCGGCATGCGCTGGACGTCTACCAGGTCGACTTGGCGCGCAACGGATTCACCGAAGCCGCCTATATTCGGCAGCGCGTGGAGGAGGTGGGCGCCCGCGTCTGCAACCACTGCTACAAGACACCCATCAGCGTGGCGGCCTGCCTGCACTGGATCAGCACCAGCAATAGCGCCTTTATATTCGAGGATTGCGTCGAGGACTCGCCGTTGCGGCACGAACTGACGCACGAGAAACTACAGGCGGTCGACGGCCGTATCGCCGTGCCGGACGGCCCCGGCCTGGGAGTCACGCTCAATGAGCGGTTTGTCGAACGGTTCCTGGTGTCGGAATCGGGGCGCTGAACTCGGGGACGCCGGCCGGATCCCGGCGGTCTCGTCAGGCGGCGGCTCGCGCCTTCTCGCGCAGGAACCAGATGATGGCCAGCACAGAAAGGCTCAGGCTGAAGACCGGACCCAGCCAGATGCTGAGCTCCACGCCGTAGCGATCACCCATGGTGCCGATCAGATAGGGACTCACGGCGGCCCCCACGGCGTTGAAACCATTGAACAGAGCGTAGGCCATCGCCAGGTGGGAGGAGAAACGCAGGCCGATATAGGAGCTGAGCGACGGACCGTTGCCGGAGACGAACATGCCGGACACGGTGAACATCGCTACTCCCCACAAGTAAGTGGGGGAGATGATGGTCGCGGCGAACGCCAGGGTCGCCCCGCCCGCGCATACGGTGAGCACCACCAGCTCCGGAATCCTCCAGCGGGCGGTGATCCAGCTCAGAATGAAACGTCCGCCGAACAATCCGGCGGAGTTCAGACTGATGAAATAGGCGGCCTGTGCCGCATCGATCTCAAATCGGCTCTGGTAGAGCTGACCGATGAACGAGATCATCCCGCCCTGCGACAAGCCGTGGAACAGCCCCAGAAAGCCCGCCGCATAGAAAGCGGGAGTCGTCAGCACGGCCGCCATCACCGAGAGTGCCGGAAGCCGGGAGTCTGACGGGCCGCCCCGGCGCACCGACTCGGAGCGTAGCCGCCAGGCCCACAGGACCAGCGCCAGGATGATGGCGGCGGCGATATAGTATCCGACCCTCCAACTCCCTCCGCTCCGATCGGCATATGCGAACCACCCTCCGAGGGCGGCCGCCCCCACCACGGCCCCGCTTCCGTCCGCCAAGCCGGCGAGGAAGAACACGCTCTGGCGCTTGTCTCCGAAATGAGCACTGATGATTGAACTGAAGACGACGTTCAGGGCCGACATAGCCAAGCCGAAACAGAAGGCTCCCACCAGAACCATTGGGAATCCGACGGCGCTTCCGATAACGCACATGGCGGCCACCACGGCCAACAGTGAGCCGACCAGAGCACGCCGAAGCCCCAGGCTGCCGATGATCCATCCACCGATAAGACTGAATACGATCCCGCTGATGAAGAAGAGGGATTGGCTCTGACCCATCTGCTCCAGATTGGCCGAGAAGAACTCCCTGAAAACGGGGAAGGTAATGGGAAGAAAGTTGTAGACGCCAGCATAGGCGAAGACCAAAACCAGCACGAACCACAACGTGGGATCGCCCCACATCCCGCCGAATCTGTTGGAAGAAGACGACTCTGCACTGGACGTCATGGCATCACCTCATGCGGGGCGGTTCCGGGACTCGGCCGGCCGGTCCACGGTCCTCGCTAACTCTGAAAAACGATTGAACTTCGGTGTGTTCGGTTTGGATTCATGATCGGGTGCCCGGAAGTCGATGTCAATTGGAGGGGGGACTTTCCTGTCCCCTCGTTCTGTTTTGTTGTTGTGCGATTCGGCGGCCGGGAACTGTAGAGAGGGGACTGCCGTCCCCTGAACACCCCTATAGAATCCAGGGGTATCCAATGAGATCCCGGAATAGCTATTAAGTGATTGTATTTGTTTAGTTTATACCCGTTCTCACCCCGTTTGGTCCTCCTCTGACGTCCCTTGATATCCAGCTCCATCCCGTTTATTATGGTGTAATGGGTGATGTAACTGATTCTCCTGCTTCGTCCCGGAAAACCAAGCCGAAGGGGCGCCACCCCCACAAGGCGCTCTCCGCCGCTTTCGTGCGCTCCGCCCCGCCGGGCAAACACTGCGACGGCAACGGCCTGTACCTCTACGTCAAGCCTAACGGAGCCCGAAGCTGGATCCAACGCCTCGTCATCCGCGGACGCCGCCGCGACTTCGGACTCGGTGGCGTTTCTCTGGTCTCGCTCGCCGAAGCCCGCGAGAAGGCGCGGGCCAACCGCAAGCTGGCCCGCGAGGGTGGGGATCCCCTGACGGAGAGACGACGCACGCGCAACATGCCCACCTTCGCCGAAGCCGCCGAGCGGGTGGTGGAGCAGAAGCGGTCCGGATGGCGCAATCAAAGGCACGCCCACGACTGGATGGCGAGCCTGCGGCGCTACGCCTTTCGGCGCATCGGCCGGATGCCGGTCTCGGAGGTGACGAGCGGCGACGTCCTGGAGATCCTCGCCCCCATCTGGCACGTGAAGTCGCACACGGCCCAGCTTGTGCGCCAGCGCATGCGCACGGTCCTGGAGTGGGCCGTGGCGATGGAATACCGGACCGACAACCCCTGCGACCGCGTCGTGTCGGTCCTCGGAGCACAGGACGACGTGGTGCGGCACATGCCGGCCTTGCCGCATCGCGAGGTGGGGGCGGCCCTCCGGAAGGTGTGGGCCTCGAACTCGGCGCCCGTGTCCATGCTGGCCTTCGAGTTTCTGGTGCTCACGGCGGCGAGGTGGGGCGAGGTGCGGTGGGCCGAGTGGCCGGAGATCGATCCGGCGGCAAGGATGTGGACGGTTCCCGGAACGCGCATGAAGACCAAACGGGAGCACCGGGTGCCGCTGTCCCACCGGGCCCAGGAGATTCTGGAGGAAGCGCGGACGCTGGAGGATGGAGCCGCCCGGTTGATCTTCACCCGGGAGGGCGGAAAGCCGCTCGGCTCCGGTCGGTTGCGCAAGCTGCTGCGCTGGAACCAGATCGCAGCCGTGCCGCACGGGTTCCGGTCGAGTTTCCGGGACTGGGCGGCGGAGGAGACGGATCATCCGCGCGAGGTGGTGGAGGCGGCGCTGGCGCATGTGGTGAAGAACAAGGTGGAGGCGGCGTACCGGCGC